>NZ_JACJDW010000039.1:0-31242 GCF_014163745.1 Pseudoalteromonas sp. SR44-2
GCCTGTTTGGCATTAATGCTACGTTATCGCCCATTTATGGGGAATAACCACACTACATAGGCTCTGCCTTGCCTAAATACCAAACAGACTGCTGCAAATTTAACCTTGAAAGATCAACAGACCCTTGAGACGCTCTGTTAAATTATTAAAACTAATAGGTATTCAAAAAGGGTTAAATATTAGAAGCTGTCTTGTGGGGTAACTTATAAAACGTATGATTAGCGTAAGCTTTACTACTATTTTTGATAAATAATAAAGTGGTTTTGGCTCATTAATAATGCCAAATTTTAGGTATAAAAAAAGGCCCGAAGGCCTTAAGAATAACAATTACCTAAAACAGAGAGTTTACCGCGCCTAGCAAGTGCCTTTTGATGCGTGGGTTCGACACGTAAAACTTGCTCATAGTAGCCACAGGCCAATAAATTATTGGTATTAGCTTCTTCAATTAGCCCTTTATGATAAAAATAGGCGGTGCTATTTAAACCAAACTTAACCGAAAGCTCTAAATAGTTTGAAGCTACAACGTAGTTACCCTGGGCATAATGTATAGAGGCCATTTGCAGGTATGGTGAAGCATGCGTACCAAAAACATCTACTCCGTATTGGGCAATGCTTTTTGCTTTAGTTAAATTACCTTGATCTATTGCTAAAGTGACTCCTAAAGTAATTGCGTTTAACGGCGGGTTAGCTTTATTAAGCAAAGTGTTTATAACCTGTTGAGACTGATTAGCACGGCCACTTTTATAAAGTACATATGCCGATATTGAAAGTATTGCCGTGTTATCGGGGTGTTCAAGCATTAACTGATTCACCTCATGCACAAGGTTCAAACAGTTACTTGCATTAATACCTTCGCACTTTAATGGTTGGGCATTTAATTGGTATTTTTTAACTATGTCACCCAGCGCGTTGTAAGGATTTACTGTTGGCTTGTAATCAATATGAGCGCAACCCGATAAAGTAAGCAGTAAAATTATATAAAGTATTTTCATAGCCCTTGCTCCTGTATATAGCTAAGTATCTGGGTGTCTATATTTGCCTGTTCCCACGAACGTAAGGTATTAATTGGCTCTCGCACCAAGTTTGGAGTTACAACAATTATAAGCTCGCGGTTGTTTTCACTTTTACTGGTTGTTTCGCTTAACTTTCCTAGCATGCTATTGCCGTTGCCATCAGGTACAAAGTCGTGGCTTGCATTGTTATCGGTGCTAATTAAGCCACCAATAATAAGAGGTTGTCCGTCTTTTAAACGCGTTGATGTTTGCATGCTGCGTGTATTAAATGCACTACTGTTTAAACTGCTGCCTGTGCTTTGTGCAATTTCAGCGGTTAACGTGGTATCGGGTAGCGAAATTACTGGGTTTAGATCAAGTGTGATTCTATCTTTGTCGTCAACCATGGCACGTACATTTAATTCAACTCCGAATGATTTAAATTCTGTACCGCTAAACACCGAACCACTACTACCTTGCTGCCCGCTTGTAATTCCTGAAGGGCTATAACTTGTAGGTACGGGCACTTCTCCACCGACCTTAAATACGGCACTTTCACCAGCTAAAACCGTAATTGTAGGGCGAGAAAGCGTTCGAGAAATACCTTCTTGTTCAAGTAATGAAAACAACATATCAATGGCAAACTGTGAGGTAGAAAGCTGTAAGTTATTAGTTAATTGACCGCCAATTAATTGCAGCGCATTTTCTATTGTTGCAGAGCCTGATTCGCGTTCAGTCATACCGTCACGACCAAACAACCCCGCTTCTTTTTCATACCCATTAGACAGCACGCTAATATCTGGGCGCCATTGCTTTAATCTACGTTGATTTACTTCATATAATTGCACCGATACACGCACTTGAGGTAAATCTTCAACTTCAATGCTCGACAAAACTTTACCGCCAGCCACTGAAAGCAACGTTGCTCTTGCAATATTAGAACTTACATTGCTTAAGTTTAACCCTGATGTAGCATCGTTTATTAACCCACCCGACTCGTTGGCAAGTACTTCAATACCTGCGCTTTTATCCTGTGTTGCGCCGCCCATTAAATTATTAGGATCAAGAGGAGAGCCCTGAGTTTGTAATGCTTGCTCTGGTTCGAATAATTTATTAATTGTATTTAATAAGCGCACTAACTCTATTTGATTTTTTACAGAGCCTGACAGTAAAAATACATCGCTATCATCATTTGATAGCTCATCAACCGAGATGCGTTTAATGGTCACTTTATCTGCGCCCATTGATTTAATTACTTCGCTAATACGTTCTTCTTTTGGCTTGGGTGCTTGAGTTACTTTTATTAAATTAATAATAGCGACTTTGCTCGAGTTTTGAGAGGTACCACCGTTTGCGTTACCCAATCCTTGCAAGCGTTGAGCGAGAGAATTAAACATTCCTTGGTTAGGGTTTGAGGTAATAACGGGTTGTGATGCTTGTGAGCTACTGGCGTATAGATAGTTTTTTGCAGCTTCATAAGCGGCATGACGATAATTTATAGTAGGTACTTCACCGCGTAATACAACAGCATGGCGATCAGGTGCTATGGTTAGTTGCACGTCAGGGTGAATATCGTTTAAGGCATTTTCCAGTACGCTATAGTCTTCGGTAACACCAAGTAAAAATGTTTCCGAGCTTTTATCGTCGTACCACACCATCATAGATGTACGGCCCAACTTTTTAGCTAAAATTAGTAGCTCGCGACCATTAACCACGTTCACATCAAGCGTTGTTTCGTGGCCAAGTGCTATACGCGAAATATCACGGGTAAACACAAAGCGAGTATGCGTCCATTTAACTAAGTGTGATACTTTTTGTACCCGCTCACCATTTGCATTTTCTATATAATCTAAATGACTTTCACTGCCTACGGCGCTAAAAGATATTAGTAATAGTATAAAAGTAAATTTTAACATAAGCCTTTCCCTCAATTTGCTTAATGTATAGGTAGCAAGTATGAGACCAAACGCTTTTATCTTTATTATCAATGCATTAAGATGTGTGAAAGTGTGTTTTATTATTTTGATTCGCAAATTGCAAATCAATAATTCATGAAGGGTTTAACCAAGAAATGAGAGTAGAGGTAGGTGGCGCAAAGCGAATAAAATAGGCTCTGCGCTAGTTTTAGTTAATGCAAAGCAGCTGTAAATGGGATGCTTTCACAGATTTTAGCTTCAGCTATAAGTAACTCTTCCAGGCGAGTATCAACTTCTTCTTTATCAAAGTATTCGTAAGCAAGCTCTACAAAAAGGTTTTTATGTTTTTCTTCTGACTTGGCAATCGCAACATAAAAGTCTTTTTCTTTACCCTCAGGAAGTGCTTGTGCAACTAAAGAAAAACGCTCGTGACCACGTGCTTCAATTACACCGCCAACCAGTAATCGGTCCATTAAAAAACCATCACGACCATGTCTAAACAGTGCACGTATTTGTTTTATGTACGGATCTTTTTTGTCGTCACCTAAGTTTACATCACGCTCTAAAAGTAACTTAAGCACTTGTTTAAAGTGTATTAATTCTTCTAATGCTAAGTCGGTCATGGCTTTTACTAATTTACGTTTGTCTGGGTAATGTGAAAGCATAGACATAGCCATACCCGATGCTTTTTTTTCTGCAGCGGCATGATCTTGTAAAAAAGTATTAAAGTCAGCAAGGACAACTTCGGTCCATTCAAATGGGGTGTGGTATTTTAATTCAAACATGTTCTGTACAACTTAAATAATAATGCGGGGATTTTAACGTATTTGTTTTAAAAAATCTTGTAAGGCAGTAATTTATCTATGCGCCCGTTAGCGGTGGATTCGACTTTTAGCGGGTGTTTAATATCGTTCCATGCGGTGACTTTACCGCCCATATTCATTTTTTCAAAATCAGCTTTGTCACTTTTTAATGCTAAAAAATCGCATAGTTTTTTGTAGCTATTGGGCTTTGCTATATCAATGGATAAAAAATCGTTGTCGCGGTTATTAAAGTACGTTTGAGCATCATTAAAATGTGTTTCATAGCAGTGAGCTAAGTAACTGTCGTCGCTAATATTATTAAGCGAAAGCTCACTAAACGTATTTAAATAACAGCGCTTTATATGAATATTAAAGCCCCCGTCGCCGCGCGTTAAATTAGTGTGCATACGCGTTAAAAGCTGTTTTATTGATACAAGCCATGCACCAAGTTCGCGCTCTAAATAAATAAACTTAGAGTGTGGGTAATGAATATCAAGCGCTTTAAAATCGTTAAATATGGGAGTGTCGGCAATCGCACTGGCATTTTCAAAACAGGCATTAGTATACGCGGTATGCGCTGTTGTAATGCCAAGCTCTAAAAATGCATGGCACACACTGGTTGTGCCTGTACGCGGTAAACCTATTATAAATATTTTGCTCATTAACTTTTCTTTAATTAACCGCGTGTTACTAGTAATACAAAGGCGCTGATAATCATGACTAAAAATGTAGTAATAGTACCTATTTGGCGGTATTTCAGGCTTTTTTCTACTATGCCTAAATTTTGAAACACACGCCCTACTAATAACGCACCACCTAATATATGGCAGTAATGGCTAGCAAGCCCTTGGTACTCTGCCAAAAAAAGCAAAATTAAAGCAAATGGCACGTATTCCATAAAATTTGCGTGGGCACGCACAGCACGTTGCAGCGTTGCATTACCGTTATCACCAAGTGATATTTGCTCCGCACGGCGCACTTTTATTACGTTAAAGCTTAAATAAATGTAAAAGAATGCGAGTAATGCAGCATAAGTTGAAATGATCACGGCGTTTTCCTGTTATTTTTATCGCATAAATATGCGCTCTATTATTGTGGGCGTGATAATAACACATAAATTTGAGCAGCATTATCAGAAGTTTAATAATTGCCTATGCTAAGCTAGAGGTATTAAGTTAGTAGAAAATACATAAGGATTTTATGTTTGTACCTCGCAAAGTAGCCGACAGTTACCGTGAAATGATTAACAGTATTGGCTTTTACCCTTCGATGCTTTCAGTGGGCTTTTTGGTATTTGCCATTATAACTATGTCGGTTGAATATTTAGCCCCTATTGAACAGCTAAAATCGTTTATATCGGTTGTACTTGTAGATAGCGCCGAAAACGCGCGTACTATTTTAAGCACTTTAGCTGGCAGTATTATTTCGCTTACTGTGTTTAGTTTTTCGATGGTAATGGTGGTTTTAAATTCAGCCAGCGCGAGTTTATCGCCCCGCGTAGTGCCTGGGCTTATTACGCGCAAATCACACCAAATGGTTTTGGGGTTTTATTTAGGCAGCATAATTTACTCTATTATTATGCTTATAAATATTAATAAGCTTGATGGTGGCAGTACGGCAATTCCTTCAATAGGTGTGTTGTTTGCACTTGTTTTTGGATTGATTTCATTAGGTTTGTTTGTATTTTTTATACACTCAATCTCACGTGCTATTCAAGTTGATAACGTGTTAAATGGCTTGTTTAGCCAAACTAAAAACGAAATTAAAACAATAATACAAAGACAACAAGAGAACCCAGTTGAGGACTTTCCAGACTTTAGCAAATGGCATTCGGTTAACAGTAAAACAGAAGGATATTATAAAGGCGTACATACCGATAAGCTGTGTGCCATTTTGGCTGAGCAAGATATAAAGGTGTATATATCTGTAAACCAGGGCTATTTTACAGTTAAAGGTTACCCGTTTTTAAAATGTAATAAAGATATAGCAAACGATGAAGAGCTGATTAATAAAATTCTCGACTGCTTTATTTTTTATATAGAAGAGTACATTAGCGATCATTACCGTTATGGATTAACGCAAATATCAGAAATTGCAGTTAAGGCAATGAGCCCAGGAATAAACGATCCCGGTACTGCAGTTAAATCAATTGATATGCTGAGTATTTTACTTATTCAACGACTTTCAATTAACGATATTAACTACTCGTTTAAGCACAGTGATAATGCGCCATTGTTGTACCTTCATGAAACAAGCTTTGATGAGTTATTACATGACAACTTTACACCGCTGCGTAATTACGCCAAAGGCGATGCATACGTAATGACAAACGTGCTTGAGGCATTCAAAAATATTTTGTTTGTAGCCCATAAAGATACCGATGCACGAAACAGTTTATTTAATTATTTAAATGCGATTGTTGATGACATCAATGAACATGTAACTAATGAATACGACAGACGCGAAGTGACTAATATGCTCAACTCTATAGCGCGTATTAGCCAAGAGCAAGGTGAGAATTTGGTGGCACGTTTTGAGCACCACCAAAAATAAAAACTTAAAACATAGTTTAATCTATGTAGTACACAGCGTAGCTTGAGGCTGTTACTTTAATCTCTCCAGCATGGTAGGCATCAGGTACATAGTTACTTGGTGCGCTATCAGCCATCATTACTTTTTCTGCACGCATGTACGGCTGCGACTGCACATTAAGTGGACTTAGTGATGCGCTGTACAATCCTTTTAAGTCAACGCCATAATCTTCACTAAACTCTTTTGCTGCGTCACGTGCGTCTTTAATTGCTAACTTTTGTGCTTTTTTATGCAGCTCGTTATAGTTACTTGCTAAAAATTGCGTTTGATTAATTTCGTTAATACCGTTGTTAACTAAGCTTTGCAGTAACTCTGGGTATTTATTTATATCGCTGAGTTTTACTGTTACCGTACGAGAAACCTTAAAGCCTTTAAATTCTTGATTACCGGTAGTGCGGTTGTATTGGCTATCACGGTTTATTGAAATTTGCCCTGCGTTTATATCTCCCTCTTTAACACCAATCTCTTTTACGAGCTTAATTGCTTTGGCGATAGTTAAGTCGGTTTTATTTTTAGCAGCAATTAAGTCTTTATCAACTTCGGTAATACCTACACTTAGCTGTACGTAATCTGGCATTGTAGTAAGAGTCGCTTCGCCCTTAACATAAATATGAGGAGCATCGGGAGTCGCTGCCGCAAGTGCATCAAAGCTAAGTACGTTTAAAGCCAGTGCACTACCTAAAACAAAAGTCAGTGTTTTCATTAAGTCGATCCTTTAATTATGTAAAAGCAAGTAAACACCGTACGTGGTTAATTAAATATGAACAAGCACAAAAAAACAGGCAATTGCCTGTTTTTTGTTAAGCGTTGTAACTAATGCTATTACGCCATTTACTTTTAATTACTTATAAACCTAATTAAACACTACAACGTTTATAGTTACGGTATTTTGGTAACCAGTAATTTTTGTCGATTGCTGCCCATAATGCATCATCCGTAATCTCAAGAGCAACGCCCTCTTCGATTGCTTTTTTAGCGATGGCAAATGCAATACGTTTACTAAGCGTTTCAATTTCAGTCAAGGCTGGTAATAAACTACCTTTACCTGTGTTTGCACGCGGCGACGACTCTGCAAGCATTTCGCTAGATACACTTAACATTGCATCTGTAATACGTGTCGCTTTAGCGGCAATAACACCTAAACCAATACCCGGGAAAATATAACTGTTGTTACATTGTGGGATTGGAAACGTCTCGCCATTGTACTCAACAGGATCAAATGGGCTACCTGTGGCAACAAGTGCTTTACCGTCAGTCCACTTAATCACATCAGCAGGATGCGCTTCTACTTGCTTAGATGGATTACTTAATGGGAAAATAATTGGCTGTTCACAACCGGCATGCATAGCGCGTATTACTTGTTCTGTAAATAAGCCAGGTTGACCAGAAACACCAATCAAAATGTCAGGCTCAGCACAGTGCATAACATCAAGAAGTGATGCGTACTCGCCGCTGTATGTCCAATCACTTAACGAGCCTTTAGGTTGTGCAAGTGCTTGTTGGAAATCGCGTAAGCCTTCCATACCCTCACTAAGCAAACCAAAACGGTCAACCATAAACACTTGGCTACGCGCTTGAGCTTCTGTAATACCTTCAAAAACCATTTGGCTAATAATTTGCTCAGCAATACCACAACCAGCAGAGCCTGCACCCACAAACACTACTTTTTGTTGGCTTAGGGTTGAATTTTTAACACGACACGCAGCAAGTAAAGAACCGACCGTT
Organism: Pseudoalteromonas sp. SR44-2; assembly: GCF_014163745.1. Classification (NCBI taxonomy): domain Bacteria; kingdom Pseudomonadati; phylum Pseudomonadota; class Gammaproteobacteria; order Alteromonadales; family Pseudoalteromonadaceae; genus Pseudoalteromonas; species Pseudoalteromonas sp. SR44-2. The sequence continues at coordinate 8,029 of NZ_JACJDW010000039.1, forward strand.
ACAGCCGCCGTACCTTGAATGTCATCGTTAAAGCTACAAATTTCATTGCGGTAGCGCTTAAGTAATGGCATTGCATTTGGCTGTGCAAAATCTTCAAACTGAAGTAATACATTCGGCCAGCGACGTTTAACCGCTTTAATGAATAAATCTAAAAACTCATCGTATTCGTCTTGAGCAATTCGCTTATGGCGTGCGCCCATGTACATAGGATCGTTTAAAAGCTTTTCGTTATTAGTACCCACATCAAGCATTACAGGCAATGTGTATGCTGGGCTTATACCACCACACGCTGTGTAAAGTGACAATTTACCAATTGGAATACCCATGCCACCAATACCCTGATCGCCTAGGCCTAAAATACGCTCGCCATCGGTTACAACAATAACTTTTACTTTACCTTTGGTAGCGTTGCGTAAAATGTCGTCAATTTGGTAACGATCTTCATACGAAATAAATAAGCCACGTGCGCTGCGATAAATGTCAGAGAATTTTTCACAAGCATCGCCCACTGTCGGTGTGTAAATGATTGGCATCATTTCTTCAAGGTGGTCACGCACTAAACGGTAGTAAAGTGTTTCGTTGTTATCTTGAATCGCACGTAAGTAAATATGCTTATTAAGGTTGTCGGTAAAGCTAGAATACTGCTGATAACAACGCTCAACTTGCTCTTCTATTGTTTCAAAGCGAGGAGGAAGTAAACCAGCAAGATTGAAATTTTCGCGTTCTTTTTTACTAAAGGCGCTGCCTTTATTTAATAGCGGTGTTTCAATTAGGCCAGGGCCAGAATGATGAATATATAAGTAGTTAGGATCAGTATTAGTTGTCATATTTCCAGGCTTTAACGGAGTCTTAAGTTATGATCTGTCATTATCAGTGTTAGAGGTTTAATTGCAACGACAATTAAGCTAGTCAGACCATTGAGAGAAAATACATGCGGGCTTCACTGCCCGCATGCATATTATACATAATTTAAAATTTGATAGTGGCGTTATTATCAGTTAAATCAGATAACGCAACACCTTCACGGCGCGGATCAGCGCCACCATATAAGGTATTATTTTTAACTTCAACTGCGTGTAAGCCTGAGTTTAAATCAATAATACGTACATTGTGGCCGCGTTTAGTAAGCGCAGGCGCAATGGCTTCAATGGTTGTGCCTTTTTCAAGGCTGGTGTAATCGTTACGATTTGTTGTACGCGGTAAGTTAATGGCGTCTTGCGCTGATAAATTCCAGTCAATAACACCCACAACAACTTGTGCAACGTAATCGATGATACGGCTACCACCAGGTGAGCCTACGATTAAGCGTAAGCTACCATCTTTATTAAATACCATTACCGGTGACATAGAGCTACGCGGGCGTTTACCAGCCTCTACACGGTTTGCTACAAGCTTTCCGTTTTTACGTGGCGATAACGAAAAGTCAGTTAGTTGGTTATTTAAAATAAAGCCATTAACCATAACCGTAGAGCCAAACGCCATTTCAATTGAACTGGTCATCGAAACGGCATTACCTTTACTATCTACAATAGATACATGTGAGGTAGAAGGTAACTCGTATGAATCATCCATTGCATAACTTAAGTACCCTACAGGATTACCTGCTACGGCTTTTTGGTCTGTTTCGGTAATTAATTTAGCGCGTGAGGCAATATAATCTTTGTTTAAGAGCTCTTGTGTAGGTACTTGAGTAAAATCGGGATCGCCCATGTACATATCACGATCGGCAAATGCAATACGCGAAGCTTGGCTAAAGTAATGAATCGCCTTTTCGCCATTTGGCTTAAGTGCACTCATATCTTTATGTTCAAGCAAGCCAAGCATTTGCAGTACTGCTACGCCGCCACTACTTGGTGGTGCCATAGAACACACGTTATAAGCACGGTATTGAATACATACCGCATCGCGCTCTTTACTTTTATAATCTGCTAAATCTTGTACGCTTAATTTACCAGGGGCAATTTTAGAGTGTTGTACCGCATTAACCATTTGTTTTGCATTTTCGCCTTTGTAAAATGCATCAATGCCCTGCTTTGCAATGTCTTTGTACAAATCAGCAAGTGGTTGATTCTTTTTAACACTACCCACTTCAATTAATTTACCATTTGGGTAAAAGTATTCGTTAATAATCGGCATGCTCAACACGCCAGGGTTTAACTGTCGGGCTAATAAGCCATGTAAACGCGGCGAAACTACAAATCCTTGTTCTGCAAGTTCAATAGCCGGTTTAAAAAGCGCTTCCCACGGTAATGTACCGTATTGTTTATGTGCGCTTGCAAAGGCATGTAAAATACCGGGTACACCAACAGAGCGTCCACCTACTACGGCTTCAATCCATTTAACGGCTTTACCGTGTTTATCTAAAAACAGCGTTTCGTCTGCATTTGCAGGTGCAGTTTCGCGGCCATCAAAACTAGTCAATTTATTGTTAGCTTTGTTGTAATACATCATAAATGTACCACCGCCAATACCTGAGGATTGCGGTTCAACTAAAGTAAGCACTAGTTGAGTAGCAATCGCAGCATCGACGGCACTGCCGCCTTGGGCTAAAATTTGTTGACCGGCTTTTGAGGCATATGGATTTGCCGCAGCTACCATGTATTTATCACCTTGCACTACTTTTTTATGGATTAATCCGGTAGCAGCTTCAGGTTCGCGAGTTTCAATTTGAGTTGTTTGCTGTGCAAATGAAGGCAGTGATACTGCGCACAGCCCAATGGCAAATAATGAGTTAAGTTTAAAATGCATAAAAATACTAAAAACACTTAATTACGTAGTTGTATTTGGCATCTTAAAGTTAAACGGGCACAATATGCAAAAATTTTGACTAAAAAAATATAATAAAATGCTTAATTTACCTATTCAACCTCGTTATATATTACCGCCTATTATTTTGCTGCTTTTTAGTACCATTTTTGCTGCATTTGATTTAAATAGTTTACTTGAATTTAACCGAAGCCTAATTGATGATGGCGAACTGTGGCGAATTTTTTCTAGCCAATTTGTTCATGCTAATTGGGCTCATTTGGGATTAAATGCCAGTGGTGTTTTACTAATATGGTTACTACATGGCGAATACACATCCCCTACTCGCTACGCTTTTAATGCAATTTTGCTAGCACTGTGGTGTGGACTCGGTGTTTATTGGTTTTGCCCAAACATACATATTTACACCGGATTAAGTGCTCTACTGCATGGTGTAATTATTTGGGGGTCAGTTAAAGATATAACCGTAGGGCTTAAATCAGGTTATTTATTATTTATAGGCGTATGGATTAAAATAGCGTTTGAGCAATTTAGCGGTCCTAATGCTGATATAGGAAAGCTTATTAACTCCACTGTGGCTATTGATGCACATTTAATTGGTGTAATTGGCGGGACTCTGCTTGCCATACCACTGGTTATAGAGCTCTTTAAAAAGAAAAAATAAAGTTAGATTTTGTTCAACCCAATAAAAACGCCGCATTAGTTAACTAAACCAATGCGGCGTTTTGTTTTTATAATTAAAGCTTAAAGCGTTTCTTTAAATAATTTATGAATACGGCGGTATTCGTCTAACCAGCTTGAAGGCTGTACAAAGCCATGCGGTTCAACAGGGAATATAGCTGTTTCAAAGTTTTGTTTTTCAAGCTCTATTAAGCGCTGTACTAAACGCACTGAGTCTTGAAAAAACACGTTATCGTCAACCATTGGGGCATTAATTAATAAACGTTTGTTTAAGCCCTCAGCGTAATAAATTGGCGAGCTGCGCTCATACGCAATCGGGTCAACATCAGGATGGTTTAATATATTAGCTGTATAACCTGTATTGTAATGTGCCCAATCGGTAACAGGTCTAAGTGCCGCACCCGATTGAAACAACTCAGGCGCGGTAAACAATGCCATAAAGGTCATAAAGCCGCCGTAAGAGCCACCATAAGTGCCGACTGCTTTGGTATCAACGTTGGCATTTTGCGCCATCCATTTAACGCCATCGGCTAAATCTTGTGTTTCAGGCGTTCCCATTTGACGATAAATTGCGGTGCGCCAATCACGCCCGTAACCTTTAGATGCACGGTAATCCATATCCATTACTATGTAACCTTCATCAGCGAGCAATGAATGAAACATAAATTCACGAAAATAAACCGAAAATCCCATATGTGAGTTTTGTAAGTAACCCGCGCCGTGGTTAAAAATAACTGCTTTGCGATTTTTACCTACTTCACCTTCTACGTAATCAGCTGGGTAGTACACTTTTGCGTATATTGGTTGTTCGGTATGGCTCGATGGCACAGCAACAATTTTAGGTGCAGTTAGCTTTTTAGCTAAAAACTCATCCGAAACTGTATGAGTTAATCGCGTTGCTTTTGTATTGGCTTGTGCGTCAGCTACATAAAGCTCATTAGGCATGGTAATTGTAGAGTGCTTAAGGAGTAACTTGGTTTCATCAGGGCTTAACGTGTAGTCAGTCATACCGTTTAAGTCGGTAACTTGCTCATTTTTACCTGTTTGCGGGTTAACGCGGTAAATTTCATACAGGCCTGGGTGTTTAACATTCGCTTTATAATAAATTGCGCTGTTGTCACTTGTAAGCGTTAAGTTAGAAACTTCAAATTGGCCTTGTGTTAGCGCGGTTGCTTTGCCATTAATTGGTTTTTTATAAAGCTGGCTGTAACCCGACTCTTCTGAAAGGTAATAAAGCGTATTTGAGTTATGTAACCACCCAAAGTCGTTAAATGCATAAGCAATCCATGCATCGTCATGCAGGCGATGTTGCGACACAAGTTTGTTGTTTTTAAAATCTACAGTAGCAAGCCAGCGGTCTTTGTTATCCCACGCTTCAAGCATGATAGCTACTTGCGAGCCGTCATCGTTCCATACTATTGGGCTTTGCTCAAAACCCCAGTCCATAATAAGGTTAATGCCACGAGGCGCCTTTTTAGACTTATATGTTTTACCATCACGTGTATAATTTTCTTTTTTAACTGCGGCTAAAACATCTTCGTCAAAGCCCGGTAAAGTATTAAAGCTAAGTGATGTTTGCTCTTTGTTAGTTAAATTGATGTAGACAAGCTTTGAGGTTTCTTCTTTAGCGTCAGCTACACGGCGGCGTGCTTTTTTAGGCTCAATGGTTGCATCATTAGTGATGTAATTTGGCATAATATCGTCATCACCGCGCCAATCTGTTTGCTTTTGTACAACGACTAATAACACATCACCATTTGGCGAAAGCTGTGCTTCTGCAACTTTATTACCGTCACCTAAGTAGTAAGCCGTGCTAGCAATTGAATCGTTTTGTTCATTAATTTGCTCACTGCGTGCTTGCTTATCTTTTTTATTTTTTTGTTGAAGCGCCACAAACTTAATCAATTTATGCTGCTCTTTAGCAATATACGTGCTTGGCTCTTCAATCCCTTTTGGCTCATCAGTAAGTTTTAAGTTAGCAAACTCGCTCGTTAAGCCTGTTTTTAAATCAACTTTAAAAAACACATTGCCTTGGCGGTAAACTAAATCGCCATTATTTAAAAATTGTGGTTTAGACTCGTTTGCTGATGTAGCTGTAATTTGCTTAAGTTCACCGGTTTTTAGGTTTTTAACAAACACATTGCCTTTAAATGTGTAAGCCGCCATTGTTTTATTTTTAGAATAAACGGCTTTATTAGAACCCACAGTATGAAGTTTATTAAGAGCTACTTGCTCTGCTGTTTGGCTAGTAACAGATTGGCTAAATAAATTGCGTAGTGTATTACCTTGCTCTTTTTGAGCATAAATAATAGTGGCCGAATCGCTAGCCCAGTAAGCGTTCTCTGGCTGATTGCCCATCCAATCAGGGTCGGCCATTGCTTGTTCTAGCGTTATTTTTTGTGAGCCGATATCAGCTGGCGTGTTCACAACCGCAGCAACCTTACTTGCTGGTAAAGCACTTTGCTGTGTTGAAGAGGTGTTAGCGGTAGCGCTACAGCCTACAAGCATAACACTTGAGGCAACAGCTAAGGCCACTAACGTTTTAGATGAAGAAAAATTAAAAATCATAGTGCTTCTATACGGTTATTATAATTAGGCCGTATTTAAGCAGAAGCACTCAAGTTATTGCAATTATTTAAGACAAATAGCCATTAAACAGGGTAAAGCTCAGTTACTAATTGTAATAGACGTTATTCAATTACTAAATCAAGCCACACCATGCGGTGATCGCTCGATGCGTTTCTATCTTTAATTAAACGATATTCATTACTGGTTTTAGTTGGCCAAAACACCCCACCGTCCTTAATTTTTAAACCATAGTTTGATGGTAAAACGTAATCAACACGGGCTTGCCAATTAGCACTGTAATTTTGTGCATATGGCACATCATACTGCTCTTTAGCACCTTCGCTTTTTGGAACAAAGCTTGCGTTGATAAGTGGGTTTTTAAGTAATTGGTCGGTGGTATTTGTACGGGCTTTGTCCCCCTCAGGGGCTGCATTTAAATCGCCTAAAATAACAAAACGAGAGTGAGTTTTTAAACCGCCCTTTTCGCCTTTATCGTCATAAATATACTTAGCATTTGAAACGTAATCGGCAATTAACCTTACTTCATCGTGATTACGCTTGCCGTTTCTATCCTCTTCACCGTCAAATACAGGCGGTGTTGGGTGAGATGCAATAATATGAATTGTTTTATCATTTACGCTAATAGGTAAATCCCAAAACGATTTAGAACTGAGTCTAAGTGCTTGCCATTCTTGTGCGTTATACCAGTTTTCACCTGTTTTAGGCATTACAGGCATTTGTGCATTTGGCATGTCTTTATATTTAAAGGTTTGAAGGGTTCTTACTTTATCAAAATTAATTGGGTATTTTGACAAAATAGCCATACCATAATGCCCTTCAAAAAAGCCAAAGCCTTGTGCATCGCCCATCACGCCATTTTTTTTGCCATCGTTATCTAAATCAAACTCGGTAGCTAGGCCTGTATTTACTGGTGCAATATAAGAGTAAGGGTAGTTAATAGCGGCTTGTTTTTGCTGACCTACATTTAAATAATGCTGATTAAAGTATTCAATGCCTTGCTCTTTTGGGATGTAATCAGATTCGTTAAGTAAAATAATATCAGGGCGAACACGCTGAATAATTTCCGCTATGTTCTTAATTTGCTGGTGGTTAGCTTTAAGTGCATTAACTAAAGCATCACTTTTAACTTGCTCACCTTTAGGCGTGTGATTAGTTGCATCCATACTTACATTAAAAGTTGCAACACGAAGAGATTCCGATGCAAATGTATTTAAGCTAAATAATGCAGTAATGGCTAGCACGCCAGATATTGTTTTTAGTTTCATTGTTTTACTTCACAAATTTAAAATTAGACTTTAACAGTATTACATATTCAAAGCCCATTTTTATGACAAAAAAATACCGGCTTAAGCCGGTATTTATATAAAGGTATGATAGCTATTCACTGAGCACTAAATTGGCAGCTGCTTTTAAAATACCAGGATAATCTTGCTCTGGTAAGTACTCTGTAAGTTCACCAAGTTTGTCTGCAAGCTCACTCATATTAACAGCTGATACATTAATATGGCCCATTTTACGACCTGGTTTTGCAGTTTTACCGTACCAATGGCTCGTTACATCAACTGTTTTTAATACTTCACTTGGAATACTTGGTTGGCCTAATACGTTTATCATCGCGGTAATGTGTTTAAGCTCTGTATTACCAAGCGGTAAGCCTGCAACAGCACGCATGTGGTTTTCAAACTGCGAGCAATGGCAACCTTGTTGCGTCCAGTGGCCAGAGTTATGTACGCGCGGTGCAATTTCGTTAACGAGTAACGTGCCTCTTACATCAAAAAACTCAATTGCTAATACGCCAACGTAGTTAAGCTCGTTTGCTATTTTTGTAAATGCATCGTTTGCTTGCGCTTCAACACTTTGATTATTTTTACCGGCAATAGAAAGCGTTAATACACCATTTGTGTGCTCGTTTTCTGTTAGCGGATAAATAGCAACATTACCGTGTTTATCGCGCGCACCAATAATAGATACTTCACGATCAAACGGAATCATTTTTTCAGCAATAATCGTATGTGGCGAAAGCTCGGTGCCCGACGCAATAAAATCAGCCATTTGTGACCAAATCTCGTCTATTTGATCATCGGATTTTAAACGCCATTGGCCTTTTCCGTCGTAACCCGCTTGGCATGTTTTAATTACAAGTGGTTTACCTAGAGTTTTAACGGCAAGTTCTAAATGCGCTTTTTCCGTTATTAATTGGTACGGCGCACAAGTTACGTTTGTTTTATCAAGCAATGCCTTTTCAAGCGAGCGATCGCCACCTGTTTTAATAGCGGCTTTTCCTGGGTAAAACTTATTACTGTTACAGCAAAGGGTTAAAACATCATCAGGAATGTGCTCAAACTCGGCAGTAATGGCATCAGCGTTTGATATTGCTTGCTCAAGCGACGTGTTATAAATGTCACCGGTTAGCGGGTGCATAATTTGTTTACTGCCTACATCGTACGAAACAACGTTTAAATTAAGCGGCGCTCCTGCAAGGCTCATCATACGTGCAAGTTGCCCTGCACCTAATATTAAAATATTCATTATTACTCTGCAGGGTTTGGATTAGCTAATATAGTGTCGGTTTGAGCTTTACGAAACGCTTCAATTTTTGCAAAAATTTCTGGATTTTGACATCCTAAAATTTGTGCAGCTAATAAACCCGCGTTTGCTGCGCCCGGCTCACCAATTGCAAGCGTACCTACTGCAACGCCTTTAGGCATTTGGCAAATAGATAAAAGTGAATCAACACCATTTAATGCTTTTGATTTTACAGGTACGCCAAGTACAGGAAGCGACGTAAAAGCAGCCGCCATACCAGGTAAATGCGCTGCGCCGCCAGCACCAGCAATAATAACTTTAATACCACGTTCTGCGGCTGAACTTGCGTAATCAGCAAGTAATTGAGGAGTGCGGTGTGCAGACACGACTTTAGTTTCGTACTTAATGCCAAAATGCTCTAGCATAAGTGCTGCATGTTCCATGGTTGGCCAATCTGATTTTGAACCCATAATAATGCCAACAGTCATAAATACTCCTCAGTAATGTATTTTAAAAATAGCGGACTTATGTCCGGTTTTAGGCGGGTATTATACCCAAACCAAGTTTAATTGCGACTCACAAAAACAAAAAAAGCCATGTTTAAACATGGCTTTTTAGAGTTAACGGGTAAATAGCTAATTAAGCTTCTTTACTCGCTAGGTATTCTGCGTAGTTGCCTCTAAAGTCGATAACTTTACCGTCTTTAATTTCCCAAATGCGGGTTGCAACCGATGATACAAACTGACGGTCGTGAGATACAAACATCAATGTACCCTCGTAAGCTTCAAGGGCTAAGTTAAGCGCCTCGATAGATTCCATATCCATGTGGTTAGTTGGCTCATCCATTAACAATATGTTTGGTTTATGCATCATAATTTTACCAAACAACATGCGGCCTTGCTCACCACCTGAAATTACTTTAACTGATTTTTTAATATCGTTTTGAGAGAATAACATACGGCCTAAGAAGCTACGAACCACTTGCTCGTCGTCGCCTTCTTGTTGCCATTGCTCCATCCACTGAAACAAGTTCATGTCGGTGGCAAACTCATCAGCGTGATCTTGCGCGTAGTAACCAATGTTCGCGTTTTCTGAGAACTTAAACTCACCAGCTTTAGGTGCTAAGCGCCCTGCTAATGTATTGAGTAATGTTGTTTTACCAACACCATTTTCACCAATAATAGCAATACGTTCGCCAACTTCTACTAAACCTTCAAGTCCAGAAAACAACGTATTGTCGTCAAAACCTTGTGTTAGGTTGGTCATTTCAAGAGCGTTTCTGAATAACTGTTTTTCTTGGTCGAAACGGATAAACGGCGTTTGGCGTGAAGACGCTTTTACTTCGTCTAATTGGATTTTGTCGATACGTTTAGCACGCGATGTTGCTTGCTTAGCTTTAGAGGCGTTAGCAGAAAAACGAGAAACAAACTGTTGAAGTTCAGCAATTTGGTTTTTCTTTTTAGCGTTTTCGTTAAGTAATTGCTCACGTGCTTGCGTTGCTGCAAACATGTATTCGTCATAATTACCTGGGTAAATACGAAGCTCGCCGTAGTCAATGTCGGCCATGTGTGTACACACAGAGTTTAAAAAGTGACGGTCATGCGAGATGATTATCATGGTACAGTCGCGCTGATTTAACACGTCTTCTAACCACTTGATGGTGTAAATATCCAAGTTATTAGTAGGCTCATCAAGTAGCATAATGTCTGGGTCTGAAAACAACACCTGTGCAAGTAGCACGCGCAGCTTAAAACCCGGTGCAATTTCTGACATTGGGCCAAAGTGTTGGTCAGTGCCAATACCTACACCTAATAAAAGCTCACCTGCTTTAGATTCCGCAGAGTAACCATCCATTTCAGCAAATTCAGTTTCAAGATCGGCTACTTTCATACCGTCCTCTTCACTCATTTCAGGTAAAGAGTAAATACGGTCTCGTTCTTGTTTGATTTCCCACAGCTCTTTGTGGCCCATAATCACGGTATCGATTACTGAGAATTCTTCGTAGGCAAACTGATCTTGATTAAGTTTAGCAACGCGTTCGTTAGGATCAGTACTTACATTACCTGAAGACGCTTCAAGCTCACCACTTAAAATTTTCATAAATGTTGATTTACCACAACCATTTGCACCGATTAAACCGTAACGGTTACCATCGCCAAATTTTGCTGAGATATTTTCAAATAATGGTTTAGCACCAAATTGCATGGTGACATTAGCTGTACTAATAATAGCGCTACCCTCCAAAGGAGTAATGATGTATTTAAATTGCGCGCAGTTTAAACCAAAATGGCCTGTTTTTCTATGAAAGTTTAAAAGCAAACCACTGCGTTTTAGCCATTTATTATGGCTATGTAGTTAGTAGTAAAATAACGGATTAGATTTAATGGTTTCGTTAATTTTTATTCAACTTATTCTAATTAAAATCCATAAAGTATGTTTTACAAACAGGCATAAGAGATTGGAAATTACGATACAAATTAGAGTGAAAACACTTTTAACGTGTTTGTGTGTCTACTTAACTCATTTTTGTTCATCCTATAATAATAAAAAGTTATATTTATGAAAATAAAGTACTTTTAGAGCTTTTACACTAGTTACTACTTTTTAACCAAGATGAAATTAATTCAAATTACAATTTTTACACATCGCTAATTCCTCATCCTATTTACCTATCAAATCATTAAAAACATAAACTTTTGCAACACATGAAAAACAAAATTAACCTTTAGTGAATATCCGTTAAGTTTAACGATTAATTTTATTGAGTATTTTTCACTTTTGAGCCGTTTATTGCTTTGTTAGTCTTCGAATCTGAATTTTTACCTACGTAAAAAATTGACCAATTTACACAGGGCAACACACAAGATGAGCAAAAAATTAGCGACGCTTATTAGCGCAAGTATTGTATTCGCACCCGCTGTTTTGGCAGTAGAATTATACAAAGATGACAAAAATACTGTTGAAGTTGGTGGATATCTTGATGTGCGTGTAATTAATACACAAAACGAAACCGAAGTTGTTAACGGTACCTCGCGCATTAACTTTGGATTTACCCGAAAGCTTAAGAAAGACTGGACCGCAATCGCACTCGTAGAATGGGGTGTAAACCCTGTTGGCAGCAGCGATATTATTTATAACAACCGTTTTGAGTCTATCCAGGATGAGTTTTTATACAACCGTTTAGGTTACGCAGGGCTTTCGCACGAAAAATATGGCCAACTTACCATTGGTAAACAATGGGGTGCATGGTACGACGTAGTTTACGGCACAAATAATAGCTTTGTATGGGATGGTAATGCGGCTGGTGTTTACACCTATAACAAAGACGATGGCGCTGTTAATGGCACTGGCCGTGGAGATAAATTAGTGCAGTATCGCAATAGCTATAACGATTTTAGTTTTGCAGTACAAGCGCAGCTTAAAAACAGCGAATTTTATACCTGTGACGTCACCGACATTTCAGAAGAAGAATGTGAAGCACTTTGGAACTCTGGCGATAGTGCAGCCCAAGAAGTTGAATTTAATTACACATTTGGTGCGTCTGTAACTTATACCCCAACTGACATGCTAACACTTACAGCAGGTGTTAACCGTGGTGAGTTTGATTTAACGTTTGGCGATGGTTCTACTCGTAATGTTGAAGATTTAATTTATGGTGCAGGTATTATGTGGGGCAACATAGATGAGCCCGGCCTATACGTTGCAGCCAACGTAAATAAAAACAAAAACCACGACACAGATAACATTGGTCGCTTAATTAAAGACGCAATCGGTGTAGAAACATTTGCATCTTACCGCTTTGATAACGATTTTCGCCCTTTTATTGCCTACAACGTGTTTGATGCCGGTGATGATTACGTAATTCAGCCAAACTTTAACGCCGACCCAGACGATATATTTAAGCGTCAGTTTGCTGTTATTGGCCTTCACTACTTAATTGACGAAGACACTATTGCCTACGTAGAAGCGCGTAAAGACTTTAGCGACTTTGAAAGCGATAACGACGATCAACAAGCACAAATGGAACAGTCGGAAGATGACGGTATAGCATTTGGTTTTAGGTATAAGTTTTAAATATAAGTTTATAAAACGACTACAACTTCCCTAAGCACAACCCTTTTAGCCCTTTTAACTTTTTTAACTGGGCTTTTTTTTATTCCGCAATACTTTTTACAATACTCAATTTTGCATTTAAGGATATTTAAAAAAGGCATTAACAGCCGCATTGGTATCTGCTTTTTTAATTTGTAATAGCACCATTCACGATGCCCCTATTTTTAACGTTTACCGTTTTGCTGCTCATTACAATGAGCGGGGAAAACTTTAATTAATCACTCATAGTCCACACTCGGCATTTATATTTTTAGTGGATGTAGTTATCGCAGGCTTTATTATTTTGATTATCTCTCTGATTATTTTTTTCTAATTTGACTCTATTGCTAAGTTTAGCATTATAATAATATTTAGTATGATGTGTTCTTTTGCTGTAAAGCCACCAGCCAACTTATATTAACTGCATTAAGAGTATAAAAATATGCTGAAACTATATTGAACTTGCAAAGTACTTACACTGCTTATTGCTGATCACAAAGGCGAAAGGCTGATTAAAAGCAGTAACAAATAGATGTGTATATGCTCATGGGTACTGACGGTATTCTAATTCAATATTTGTGAACTGTATATAAAAACAGTATATGTAATTACTGTGCAAAAATAATTTAAACCTACCTTTCTTTGTAACTCGTTAATAATATTGAAGTAGATAAAGTGTTATAAAGCTGATTCGTTATCATAAATAGATAAAACAACTGCAACTGTATATATACACAGTGCCGTTTAAACCAATCTATCTTACTTTTTAATAAACGTACTATAACCAGCTAATGCCTTAGCCACACTAATTGATGGATTATCTGAATGCTCAGCACCTTTGTTTATTGCACTTTGCCACACGAGGTTATTGTTAGGATTGGTTGTTAAAGCGGCCTCTAAATTACTAAACGCTTTTAACATTAGCGGATGCTCTGCCCCGCCCACCGAAAGATATAAATATGTAGACGACTTCACTTTGTTATCTTGGGCACTTAAAAACGCTTCTACATTATTAACTACGGTCATATCGTCATACCAAGCCGCTGGGCTAAAAGCAAAATAGCCATTAAACAGTTCAGGTTTTGTATGCAGTGTATAAAGCACAAAGCTACCACCTGCCGAAAAACCACTTAATACACGGTTATTACTAAGCTTATATTTTGCAGATAAATAAGGGAGTAACTCAGTTTCAATAAACGCTAAAAACTTGTCGGCTTCACCATTTGGTTCAATAAGTGTTTCATGCTCTGGACGCGCTTGTGTATTTACATCTTGGCGGGCATAAGGAGGTACTAAATCGCGATTACGTGTATCTGTAAAAAACAAATTAGGAATAGACACCAATATAGCCTTATCCCCTTTTTCGCTCTTAGCTTGTTTTGTAAGTGCTTTATCCCATGTATCTAAATTAAAGTTACCATCGGTTTTAATAATTAACGGATACGCTTTTTTAGGATTATAATTAGCGGGCAATCTTATAAACACTTTGCGCGACTCATTAAGCACGCTTGAGTTAATTGTTACATCTGTATAGGCCGATACATAATGGTTGTAATAGCGTATAGCTAAAATACCAATAGCAAAAATGACTACGGCTAAACTTAAATTAATAATATAGTGTTTTGTTATTTTTATTGCCATACGGCATTCCTTTCAATGTTTAGGAGTTATCTAACCAAGCTTAACCCATTGTTTTATTTCCAGCGCGGTCATAATAAGCTCAACCGAAAACGCGGCTAAAATCATGCCCATCACTCGCGTTAAAATAGACGCGCCGCCAGTACCAATTAGCTTAATAATTTTACCCGAAAGCAGCAACAGTATTAATGTAATACCCAACACACCAATAGTAACAAGCGCTGTGCCTATTTGAGTAGTAATTGGGTGTATATGGTTATCGGTAAGTAGTATTACCGCCAAAATAGCGCCAGGAGTCGCCGTTGCCGGTATAGCAAGCGGAAACACGGCTATATCGTGATCGGGGTCTTGTTTGGCTTTGTTAGAATCGTTTCCAAAAATCATTTGCAGGCCAAACAAAAACAATATAATTCCGCCCCCTAACTGAAACGACACCAACCTAATTCCCATCGCATTAAGTATTAGTTGCCCTATTAAAATAGAACCCAATAATACGCCCCCGGCATAAAGCACCGTTTTAAATGCAGTTTTACGGCGTTGTTGATCAGTTAAATGAGAAGTAAGCGCAGCAAACAGCGCCATAGTGCCTATTGGGTCAATGGTCGCCCAAATTACAAGCGCATCTTGAGAGAGTTTTTCTAGCATATAAAATCCTTGTTAAGCGTAAATGTTTAATAAAACACGGGTAACAAATTCATTTGCTTACGCTTAACTATAATAGAAAGCCGCTATTTTTTGTATTTTATTTACTGAGCTTTAAGGATTGAGGATTGAAAAAAGGTAAGCACTTATAATTGCCGTCTTGAGTTAAAGTGATTTATGCCAAATAGAATTTTCTCTTAAACTAAAGCCCAGTTTCATAAGTAAATTATGGGAACGTGCATTATGTGCACTCACCTCAGCAGACAAATGTTTAAGCGGAATATGCTTAACTAGAGTTTCAATAAAACCGGTCACCACTTCAAACATTACGCCCTTATCCCAAAAGTCAGGATGCAGCTCAAATCCTATAAACGCACTACTTTTACACGGGGTTAAATTATAAAGCCCACAAGTACCCATTAACTTTCCAGATATATTATGTTCAATTGCGACTCTAATCACTTCGCCTTCGTAGTATGCACTAATATCATCTTGTATTAATTGTTTGATTTGCGTTTTGCTGAGCGGTGTTTCGTAGTCGTTAAATTCTGACACGTACGGGTGGTTTAAAATATTAAATAAACACGCTGCGTGTTTGTGGGTAACTAAACGCAGCGTAACGCGCTCAAGCTTTGTGGTGTTAAACATTTTATTTAAGTGGTTAGTTAAATTAGCTCTTTATGGGCACGCATTATTAACTTACCATACCCTATTAACAAGCATTATCTTTAAAGCAAAAAGAGTAAGAGAACGTAATGAGTGACGATTTTAAAGTAATACAACCCACTACCACAGTATATTGCCCAAAGCGCGGCGAAGGCTGGACCTTAACAGGCATTACTAATATTAACGAGTTTACCTCAGTAATGTTTGACGGCACACGCTATACGCTTCCAGCACGCGAAATAGTAGAAGAACTTCTACCTAACCAATTAGCGCGTGAGCAAAATAGCTAACCAAACACATACACAGTAAAAAGGCTGCAATATTGCAGCCTACTATCTAATCAACGAGTTAAAATGTATCGTCTTCGCTGTAAACATTAACGTTTAGCTCGTCATCATTTTCAAATACCACAAACGAAATAGGCTTACAGCATACTTGGCAGTCTTCTATGTATTGCTCATCAATATCTGCTGCATCAAGTAATACTTCTATACTTTCTCCACAATAAGGGCAGCTTATTGATGTTTCTGTTAACTGGTTCATTTATCACCTGCTAATTTATATCACGAATGTTGTCACTTTAATGAACACGTAAGCATAATTCAACACCCCATTAAATAACGCATACTTGGCTAACCCAATTAAACCGTGCTACTAACTTAAATAGTGATCTTGTTACTAGCCTTATCCCTATAAAACTTGTCAAAGTACAATATTTTTCACCATAGATAAGTTGGCCAGCCCCCTACAATGAAATTGTATTAGCACTTAGCGGGTCTAACTTTATAAGTATTTATAAACTCACAGTACAGATGGATAATTTTATGAAAAAATCACTTACGCTTGCATTAACATCTGCCGTTATTTTGTTTAGTACATTTTCCCATGCAGCTAAAACCGAAAAAGCCGTTCTAGCTGGAGGTTGTTTTTGGTGTATGGAAAGTGACTTTGAAAAGCTAGAAGGCGTAACCGATGTAATATCAGGCTTTACTGGCGGTAAACTTAAAAACCCGACATACAATGGTAATCATAAAGGCCATTACGAGGCGGTAGAAATTACTTACGATCCGGCCATAGTAAGCTATCAGGGCATACTTGATCATTACTGGGTTAATATTGATCCTTTTGATGCAAGAGGCCAATTTTGTGATAAAGGCCCTAGTTACTTAAGCGCTATATTTGTACAAAACGACGAACAACGTAAATTAGCCGAAAAAACAAAAGCTGCAGTAGTTGCCGAGTTTCCTAACCAAACTGTGGTTACACCTATACTAAACGCAAGCACCTTTTACCCTATAAAAGGGAGGGAAAGCTTTCATCAAGATTATTACAAAAACAATCCAATCCGATACAACACCTATCGTTGGCGTTGTGGTCGCGACAGCCGCCTAGAAGAAATTTGGGGCGACAGAACAACCCATTAATCGCGTTTAATCAGGTAATCCACTGTAAAATATTAAAAGGCTGATTTAATTATCAGCTTTTTAATATTTTAGTTATTGCGAGATTCTTTAATAAATCGATATCTAAATTCAGATAAGTAACCAACAATGCTAACAAGCAAAGCAGAATTAAAATCACCTCTCACAAGCTGTGTCCAAACATTTCCTTCTCCATTAAAGCTAATGTAAATAACCATAATAAAAGCAACAAACGCTGAAACTTGATACATCCAAGAATATTCACCAAAAAATTTCTGTGTCACACTTTTTTCTTTTAATTTATCTTCCACAATTAATCTCCATTTTATATTGCTATTAATTCCTAGCTATAACATAGGCAAAATAAGGGATTTATAATAAAGGTTTATTTATACACCGTCTATTTCATAAAGCCTTTGTAATTAAGCTAAGTGCTTAAATAGAAAATAGGATACGTGGTACTTCGCTTTTAAGTGGACAGCACTGCTTGACTTAAGATACTTAGTTTTAGGATTCATTATCAATAAATAGTATATTCTGTTTCCTAAAGCAGGCTGTTTATCTACTAAATCAAATGCAATAAATTGCACTCCTAAATTGATATAAACAAAATTCAACAACTGGAGTGACACAAAATGTTTGGCAACCAATTACAACTAGCGCGTGCTCTAGAGTTACCAACACTACAAGCCATGCTTTACCGTGAACCAGCAGTACAAAACTTTTGGATAAACAACACTGACCTAATTACAAACGCGTGGAGCGAATGGGAAGCAACATCAATAGATAGCTCAACGTTTACGCTAGACGACACTACTTGATAAAAACCTGCGTGAAGCAGTAAAGCAAGCATGGGAAGATCCATCAAAAGAGCTGGCCGTAAAAGCGTTATTACACGAAGTAGCGCCTGATGTGTTTCAATTTCAATTTTTTGATCCTGAGCGCCTAGCAGTATTACGCGGATATTTAGAAAAAGTATGGAATTCGCAAATTCCTATGCGCTAGCCATACGGCATAGTGTTAAATCGCCGTGGTGCCATGCTTGATAGCCGATCAGAAGGTTATTTAGCCGCGCCAAGCTTTCAGTCATTTTATAACGAAATACTAAACACTTATATGCGCCCTATTTCACGTATGCTGTTCCCGGAAGTTATGGGGTTTGATACACAAACATTTGGCTTTTCAATTTATTATGAGCCAAATACAGATTCATCAATTCGCCCACATACCGACGCATCAGCTGTAACGCTTAACATTAACCTAAATTTACCAGGCGAAGAGTTTACAGGGTCACAAGTGGACTTTTATCACCCGTACACAGGTGACATTAAATCACTTACCTTTAAGCCTGGTACTGCCATGTTACATCGAGGCAATATTGCACACGCTTCCAAGCCTATTACCAGTGGCGAGCGAACTAACTTTGTATTGTGGTTGTATGGGGAGCGCGGTAGATTACCAGCACAAGGTGCACCACGCATTCCTGTTGATGCTAAACAGCGCTGGACTAACCCAAATAAACCAAATGATGGCTATGCACCGTTTTAAGTCAGCGCTTTTAACGTTTTAAATACAAATGGCTGCCTAATTTAAGCAGCCTTATAAAAATAAAGCTCATCCAGTAACCAACACGTTTTAAGTTTAGTAATATCAAAAAACCGCCCTATTCATAATCTATATTGTCGCCACTTATAACAATAGATAACACAAATTTTCCGCCTTGATTTTCTTATGTCCCAGTACTTCGCTTAACAAAGTACAAAATTTAGGGGGGGTCTCATATTTTTTTGTATTTAATTGATAAGCCACTGTAATGCTTAAGTTGGTAATTTAATAAATTGTGCTATCTTTTTACTATCTACATTATAAAAATACGAGCTAACATGTTGTTCCGAGGTACAATTGCCATAGCAATATTGGCAATTTCTGCTGCTAATAAAACCTATGCAAACGACATAGACGTGCAATTTAGCGGTTTTGCATCCTTAACACTCAGCTACACGGACGATTCAGATATTGGCTTTGCATCGAGTTATTCAAATGTCAACGAATCTGGTTTTTCAGCAACGCGAGATTCAATTTTAGGTGGGCAGGCTAATATATCACTCTCAAAAAATTGGGACTCTGTGTTTCAAGTAGTTATTCAAGATCATGCCTTTAAAAGCTTTGATAATTTTTTAGAGCTCGCCTTTGCGCGTTATCGCCCTACCCGTCATTGGGCTATTCGTGCAGGCAGGTTAAATAGCGACCTTTACTTACTATCGGAATACCCTTACGTAGGATATGCCTATTTATGGGTGCGCCCGCCTCATTCGCACTACTCGTTTGCAAACATTGCAGGAAATTTCGATGGTGTAGATGTGGAATACAGCAAAGCAATTAACGACGGTTTTTTACGTTTAAAACTTGCTTATGGTAGTACAACAGCCAAGCTACAAGCCTATAATAACGACTTTTTTATTGATTTTGATAACTTAACAACTTTTAGCGCAACCTACTATTTAGATGCTTGGACTATGCGTTTTTCATTATCAAAGTCAGACTTTGGAGATTATAAGTTAACCTCTTTAGATGAGTATTTAGCCGCACTCAACTCAATACCACAAAGTATATGGCCGCAAGCGCAAAAAATATCAAACAAATTTAACACCAAAGGTAACAGTATAGAATACGCCGCGTTTGGGCTTACTTACGATCACAACAATTGGCTAATCCAATCTGAGATGGGTATTTCAGAATCCGATTGGATAGTTGCTCCGTCAGTTCTTAGTGGCTACATTAGTGCAGGTTACCGTGTAGATAACGCAATATTTTATACAGGTTTTACAGCGGCTAAACACCGACATGACGTAATAAAAGTAAACGATCCTGCTTTTCCGCCAAGCACTCCCGAGCAATTTTCAGTGCCTATACAACAACTCGCAGTTGCCAGTCAGTCTGCTGTTAAAGTTACCAATGTTCACCAACACTCAATTAACGTAGGCGTAAAATGGCAACTGTCTGAGCGCATAGCATTAAAAGCCCAGTTAGACCGCTTTGATATTAAGCCTCAAGGCGCTGGCTTATGGAGTCTTAGCAACCCTTCAGATGTTGATGAGGGCCACAAAGTACATATACTTAGTCTAAATGCTAGTATGGTGTTTTAATGATGAGCTCTCGCAACTTTTTTATAACTGCATTGCTGCCTTTGTGCCTGCTTTTTATGAGCTTTTATGCTAAATCAACAGAGTTTGTAGTCGTGGTTAATAAAAGCAATGCGATTAACGCATTATCAAAACGAGAAATTATTGATATTTACATGGGCCGGTATTTAACTTTCCCTGATGGTGAGACCTCAAAACCGCTTGATTTACCCGCGCAATCAACATTAAAAAACGACTTTTACTTAAAACTGGTTAATAAAGACGAGCAAAAAATAAATGCGTATTGGGCAAGGCTTTTATTTTCAGGGCGCGCAAAGCCACCCACGCCTTCAACATCGGTAGAAGACGCAATAAACAAAATAGCAGCATCACAATTTGCAATTGGCTACATTCCGCTATCGCAAGTTACAGATGCAGTAAAAGTGGTATACACATTTGATTAAAATTATTAGCCAAAAACTCTACATACGCGTCGCTATATCAATTGCGTTAGTTGCTATTGTTGTGTCTTTAGTCTCGTCTATGCTCTCTTATTACTCGGGCTTTAAAGAGAAAAAAAACACAAATTACCTACTCGTTCAACAGTTAGCGCAAACAATGGAAAAAACAGCCGCTATTGCCGCTTACTTAAATGACAAAGAATTAAGCCAAGAAATTATTAACGGCCTACTCAGTAACGACTTAGTGCAAGGCGCAAGCCTAGAAGGAGAAGTAAACCCTAAAGGAGAGATGGATTTATTTATAGCAAAAGGATCTACTAACAAAAAAAATGAAGCTGTTTTAATTAAATTAGTTCACCCTTTTATAGAAGACACTTTTATAGGTGTACTCGCCATATACCCAGACGATAACTTCATTGAACAACAAGCACAGTCAGCGCTTATAAAAGAATTTATCTTAATGCTGATTCAATCCATTGTTATCGCATTTTTTGTATCGCTGGTTGTTCAGCGCTGGCTTACACAGCCAATTCAAAACCTAACCGACAGCTTTGCTAAAATAAATCCAAGCGAGCCAGAAACCC
This sequence comes from Pseudoalteromonas sp. SR44-2, assembly GCF_014163745.1. Classification (NCBI taxonomy): domain Bacteria; kingdom Pseudomonadati; phylum Pseudomonadota; class Gammaproteobacteria; order Alteromonadales; family Pseudoalteromonadaceae; genus Pseudoalteromonas; species Pseudoalteromonas sp. SR44-2. The sequence continues at coordinate 29,217 of NZ_JACJDW010000039.1, forward strand.
TAAAAATGCTAACCTTCAAGCAAGGCAAACGGGACGAAATAAGCCGTTTAACCCAAGGTATAAATGCCTTAATGCACGAGCTACATTTAACTATTAGTAATGAGCAAACACTGCGTAAAAAAACTCAAGAGCTAGAAGCTAAATTTAGACTTATTTTTGAACAAGCCAGCGCAGGTATTTGTTTACTCGATGACAAAAACATTATCACCACCTTTAACCCTGCATTTAAGCATTACTTTACCGTACCTGGTGAAGAAGAATTACCAACCTTGCATTTTCCTGAGTTACTTAGCAATGTAGACGAATTACAAAGCCTACTGGCAGATATTCGCTCTGCTAAAAACCCACCACAAACCACCTTAGATGTAGAGTGTAAAGTTGGCTATAAAACGGTATGGTTTCATTGTTTATTTGTAAGGTTAACAGACCAAAGAGATACCAAACGAAACCCCAAACAAGAGCAGCTAGTAGAAGTAATTTTACACGATGTAACCGAGCGCGCAGAACGCGAACAGCAAACCCGCTTTGAAGCCGATCACGACCCACTCACTGGCTTATTAAACCGACGCGCCGGTGAAAAACGCCTTAAAAAAGCACTGCGCGAGTGCATTAAACACAATCAGCACCTAGTACTAATGATGATTGATTTAGATAAGTTTAAACCCATTAACGACACCTACGGCCACGAAGCCGGCGACAAAGTGCTAATTGAAATAGCGCACAGATTTAAAACACTTTTTCACGAAAAAAACGATATGTGTATCCGCCTAGGCGGTGACGAATTTATTGTTGCGCAGCAAATTAAAACCTACGATAAAACGGCAACACAACAAAAAGCGAACGCCTTACTTAATGAGTTAAAACACGATATTAATATTGCGCAAAATAAAACATGCGCAGTAGGTGCAAGCATAGGTATTGCAGTAGCCCCAAATGATGGCAACGAATTAGTTGCGTTAATGCTAAACGCAGACAACATGCTCTACCACATAAAAGAAACTGGCCGAGGGCAAATTGCATTTTATGACGAGTTTAAAAAGTAAGATGGTGTGACTTAGATAAGAGCACACAGTTTCCTGAAGTAACGAAAATAGACAGTAGAAGCTAATGCTATAAAGTTTTAACGACTTTCAAATAGTCTTTATTATAAAAATAAGCCGCTAACCCAAAATAAGAAATAGCACCTAAATAAGCAATTGGAAAGTGTGAATATACACTGAGGCAAATAAGCAATAATATAAAAAACAGACTAATGCTAAAGCAAACCACTGCCAAAAGCCTTTAGTAAATAAATTTATAAAGGCTACTAACACGTAGCCTTACATGTGTATTATTTTAACTATAATAAGAAGACCTATATATTAGAAATAGCCTTGAAGGGAATTAACTAAAGGAGACTTATATTTGTATTTTACTACCTGATTGCAAATAAAAAAGTTAAGGTTATTTTCTTTATAGTGACCTTTTATTTCTTTTAGAACCTTGTTGACGACCTTTTTAAACTTACCTCTGTATACATGCTTTACTGTAGCTGTAGCTAATTCAGTAGTAACAAAACGTATTCGCTTTAAGAGCTTGCATATAGACCCGTAAAGTCTCAATCGAAGGCTTATTTTCTTTAAAGGCACTACTTTCAGGAAACATTTTTTGTAATATGAATTGTAGGTTTTCTTGGTCTTCTTTATCTAGTTACTCGATGGTGTTAGACATTTAACTTCCTTATTTTTTTTCGTGGATTGATTTTAAAAAATTTAAAAAATCTTTCTCAGGGATTGTCGATGTAATCCCAATAAAAATTCCATTTTCTTTTGAATATAGATAGGCGATTTGTGTGTCAACTAAATCTGGCTTTACTTCGGCATATAAAGTAAAGGAATAAGATTTATTTTTAATTTTTTTTACTTTTGAAAAACTGCTTTTAATTTCTTGATAAATTTTACTTTCTTTGTCCAAATTTGAATTTGTTAGACTATCTATATGTATTTCAACTAGAGGAACTGTGCTTCCATCTTCTAGAGTGATGAAG
>NZ_JACJDW010000003.1:0-217289 GCF_014163745.1 Pseudoalteromonas sp. SR44-2
GTTTTCCTGGTTCATTTGCAAGCGTTGATGCTAACTTTACCAGACGCGCTGTTCTTCTTGGATCACCTAAGTCCGATTTACCGAATTGTTGTTTTGCCCAATGAGTATGTTCGTTAATCATAATGGCCCTCAAACAAGATTTGAAGATCTGATCATGAAATTGAGATTTAGTTCAAAAAAATCCCCGCTAATTTCTTAGCAGGGATTTGTGTATAAGAGACAGCTTTCTAGGGGCTATTTATTCTTTGTTGCTCGGTTTTTACTTAGCCCACTAGGTTACAAACCTCGCGCCGCGATTAAATAGCCCCTAGTTTGAACAAATTTTAATCCGCAAAGATCAACAGACCCTAGTAAGTTCATTTTTTGGAACTTACGTCTAAAGTCAGGCTTATCGAGTGATTTATTTAAAATCGACTCGTAAATTCCTTGTAGCTCAAGAAAGGTAAACTTTTCAGGGAGCAGGCTAAAACCAATCGGCTCGTGCCTTACTTTATAGCGTAAGTAATCTAAACCACTTTTTAAAATGTCGGCGTGGTCAAACATTAAAGGGGGAACGTTATTTACATCAAACCATTCACATTCTAAAGCATTGTCGCCGCTCACAAGATTGGTTTCTTCAAAGCGTACGAGCGAATAGTAAACAATGGTTATAATACGTCTAGCAGGGTAGCGGTCAACGTTACCAAACGCACCTAACTGATCTAAATAAAGGTTTTCAACACCGGTCGTACTTTTAACAACACGCAGAGCTGCTAACTAATGGTGACTTTGAAGGCGGTCTTGATTCATGGCAATCACGAGGCAGTGCTACTATTTCACTTGAAACATCCCAAGCTCACAGCGCAAATAATAGCGCTTTAGTACAAGGGCGAGCTGAAACGTGGAATGGGTTACAAAAAGATGTAAAAGGCTTATTTACAGCAGGTAAAACCTATAATGTATCTGCGTGGGTTAAGTTATCTGACTATAACACAGCGGTATCGCCAGGAGTTAAGCTCACACTGCAAATTGAGCATGCGAGCACTGAATACCTCGAGCTAACCACTGTTAAAAACGTAGTTGCAGGCGATTGGGTACAGCTTTCGGGCACTTATACCCATTCAATAACAACCGAGGAAAGTGCGGCTTTACTTTATGTGGAGTCAAACGAACTGACTGCTGATTTTTATGTAGACGACGTATCGGTCACTTTGGTAGAACAATAAACCAAACTAACAGTAATTAACCCCACATTTGATAGTCTGTATTTTTATACAGACTATTTTTTTGAGGGCTTTCATAAAAAGAAGTGCACTATGCTTTTATATTAGTAATGAGTATCGCTTTAAAGCGACACATACCGTCATGATAAATACATTAGCACGATAACACCGGTGCGTGAAAAGCTATATTAGTTTGACTCAAATGACGAAAGTTTCTTTTGAACGTTAATTCGTAATACATCGTCTATGTACTCATTAAATGCCTTATTACCGGTTACCACGGGGTTTTGTTGATCAGATTTACGATTTTTTAATGTATTAATTTGATTAATTAGATCATGTGAAAACGGGTGGTTTGAGATACTTCCATCAACATCGTTTTTGTTTGCAATTTTTTGAAAATAATTTAAAGAGTGCAAATAAGTTTGATTTGCTTCTTTAGTATCCGGTAAACCGGTACCTCCCCAAAGTGCAACTGTATGAGGTATGTCATTATCTGTAACAGGTATTATCAAAGACAACCCACCAGGCGTATGCCCTGGTGTAGCAAGTACCGTTAAATTAGTTTTACCTAAACTTATTTTTTCACCATCGATAACTTGGGTGTAAGTGCTAGGTAATGGTATTTCGGTAGAAAAATTACCGAAAGGATCAGTTAATACAGGTGCATTTGGATTATGGATGTAGTTCCACTCATTTTTTCTCATTAAAATTTTAGCGCCATAATGTGATTCAAAGTAGTGAGCGCCACCATAATGGTCGCTGTGGCCGTGAGTAACTATCACGTATTTAATATCTTCAGGATTTAAGCCTAACTCTTTTAGTCCAGGAACAATCACATGTTTGGCATCGTGCGGGGTCCACATGGTATCGATTAAAATAATGCTCTCAGTTGTCGTGATAACAAAAGTACCTACGCTGACATATCCTACAAAATAAAGGTTATCAAATAGCTGGGTGGGTTCAATAACAGTGGTATTGAACAAATCACTAGAGGTTAGCGAGGAAGGTAATTTATTTAATCTAGTACTTATTTTATCTTCACTCAATTTTGTAATATTACCGTTATTTGATGTTGTGCAGCCGCTCAGTAAGTAAGTTATTACTGTAATCGAGAAAATGCCTAAAAATGTTTTTTTCATATTTACACCTTAGTTAATTAGGCATATTAAAAGCCCAAGTAATAAACTTTAGTACGTCGTATATTTAATTATTAAATACAGGGTATGAACTCAAAATTAAAATTTAATGAATAAAACAACTTTAGCCTTTGTTTGTTTAGAGATCGAGTTTGTTATCTTTAGGCTAAATGAGAGATGCGAAAGCATTAGTCATTTTGTAAAAGAGGGTTTGAATAACGATAGAAGCGAATATATCGTTATTCATTGTATTGAAAATAGCTCTAGGTTACTTACTATCTAAGGCGTTTATATCATTGACTCGGTTAATTATGATATTAATTAATAAAGCACATAAAATAACGGCAGGTATTGCATTGGCAACACTGTCGTAAACTACATGAAAAAATGTTGCACCAGCCATAATAACTAACAAACCACTTGCAGCTAAAATGCTTAGTTTTTTGATCCAAATAGCAATAGCACCCGCAAGTTCACTTGCACCAATAAAATAGCCAAACCAAGCAGGTAAACCCATAAGAGCAAAAGATAAGTGCATTTGCTCAACTCCTGCTAGTTTTGCAGAGCCTGCAGCTATAAAGGTAAGTGTTGTTAATCCTAGTGATGTATACATAAAAATTCTTTTTACTTTTGTGCTCATGTTATTCCCAACTTTAATAAGAGTGATTTAAGCAGATGCTTAGCTTTTGACGTTAGAATAATCACAGTTCTTATTAATTAATATTGAATGTTTTTTTATAAGATATAAACTTTAGCTTTACATGTTTGGCGTAAATTATGAAATTAGAACAGCTTAGTATGTTTGTTACTGTTTCTCAGGTTGGATCATTGAGTGAAGCAAGTGCTCTTTTACACAAAACTCAACCAGCTATAAGCCAAGGTATTAAGCAACTAGAAAATACCCTTAACTTTGCCTTATTTAGTCGTAATGGTTATCGGTTAGAGCTTACCAGTGCAGGAAAAACTATGTTTCATAAGGCTATGAAATTGCTAGATGATGCAGCACAACTTAAACAAGTTGCACACCACATAGCACAGGGGAACGAGGTAAGTATAACGATTGCAATTGAAGCATCATTTAATTTAAAGGGTATTTTACCATTACTAAAAAATATGCAAAATCAGTTCCCTGAAACTCAAATAATAATCAGGCAAGAGTACATAACAGGTGCAATTGAAGCCTTACTTGATGGCGGTGCCGATCTGTGTATAACACCAACAATGGAATTTTCTGCACAAGAAGAGAAAATTCAAAAGCATTTGTTAAATAGCGGCTCATTAATCAATGTAGCTTCCCCTTTGTTGTTAAAGCGAAATCCAAACCTTAGGCAGGCCACTGATTTGTTGAACGAATACCAAATAATTGTGCAGGACTCAGGCACTGGTTCAAAAAACATAGAGTGGGGTGTACAGCAAGGTCAGCGACGATGGTATGTAAATGACTTTCCAACTAAAAAAATGCTTATCGAAAGTGCAATGGGTTGGGGTAAATTACCAGGTTATTTAGCTGATGAAGGTATTGCAAATAATACTCTGAAAATGCTGTCACTTAGTGATGTGCAAAATATAACGCCTCTAAAATATTACATTATTAAGAAAAGGGGAGAAGTGTTGGGGCCTGTAGCAGAGGCTGTGTGGGAGCAATTTAAAAACTATCAGATATAACAATCTTATATATGTGAAAAACTTATTTAAGTGTTTATATTGAGGTAATTTTGCAGCTTGTAAAATTAACGAAGGATTGGTTGTTGCATCAACCGGTTGTAGGCTTTGATTGTCTCTACATCGCCACTGTCGGCAACGACCGTGGTTACTTTTTTGAGTTGTTCTAACAAGTTCATAATGATGTACGCCTCGGCTTTAAAACCGAGGCGATGTCCTTATACGTAGCGGTTAACAATATTCTCAAGCAGCTCTTGTCGGCCAGAAACTTGCTTAGGATCGATGTTGTTTTCGTGTACTAACGCAGCAAGGCTCTCAAGTGATTGTTCACCTTTTAAAATGCTTTGGCCTAGTTCTTCTTTCCAGCCTGCGTAACGTTTTTCTACAAAGTCAGAAAGCTCGCCGCCTTCAATCATTGCTGCTGCATTGAGTAATGCTTTTGCCATCGTATCCATACCACCAATGTGACCGATGAATAAATCATCGCGTTCACACGATTGACGACGAAGTTTAGTATCAAAGTTAAAGCCACCGGTTGTAAAACCGCCATTCTTTATAATTTCGTAAACGACAAGTGTGCACTCAGCTACATCGTTAGGGAATTGATCTGTATCCCATCCGTTTTGCATATCACCACGGTTAGCATCAATACTACCCATAATACCTTCAGCGCAAGCAACGGCAATTTCGTGGTGGAAGCTATGACCTGCAAGTGTTGCGTGGTTTGCTTCAATGTTTACTTTAATTTCGTCTTGTAAGCCGTGCTTGTGTAAAAAGCCTGCAACCGTTGCTGTATCGTAATCGTACTGGTGCTTAGTTGGCTCTTGTGGTTTTGGCTCAATTAATAATGTGCCTTTAAAACCAATTTTTTTCTTGTGTTCTACAACCATTTTCAAAAAGCGTGCGTACTGCTCGCTTTCTTGCGCAAGGTCTGTATTTAGTAGTGTGTCGTAACCTTCACGACCACCCCAAAGTACGTAGTTTTCGCCGCCTAAACGATGCGTTATTTCCATTGCATGTTTAACTTGTGCTGCTGCATATGCATACGTATTAGGATTTGTTGCACCACCGGCACAAAAACGTTTGTTTGAGAATAAGTTAGCAGTACCCCACAGTAGTTTTACACCTGTGCGCTGCATTTCTTTTTCGATAATGTTAGCTATGTGCGTTACGTTATCGTGGCTTTCTTGTAGTGTTTTGCCTTCAGGGGCAATATCAATATCATGAAAAATATTTGTATTTAAGTTTTTACACGAAACCAAAGGCAAAGAGCTTGAACAAATGAAAGGGTAAATATTACCCCTTTAATAAGCGCCAAAACTATTGTAATGGTTTGGCGCTTATTTTATTTATTTTCATACCTATAATGAAAAAGAGTGCTTATATTCATTTTTATTTTTCTATAAAAGACTCCTAATAGATAAAGTTATATTTAGGAGTCATTAATTTTCTATCTTGCACCGCAATAATACCTTACATAAATTATGCTGGCTAAGTGGTCTTAATAATAGTTACCCTATTTGTATGGTTGTTTTAGCAAATTTAAGAGGTTGTAATTTAGGTTTTGCAAAACAATAAGCAAATGTCAGTGGGCCTACTCTGCCAATCAGCATAAGTAAAATAATTATTAGTTGGCTTGGCATACTTAAATTACTAGTAAAATCACGAGATAGCCCTACAGTGCTCAATGCAGAAATTACTTCAAAAGTAATATCTAAAAGAGACGCTTGCTCGATTTTACTCATAATCATGATGCTTAAAAAAGCCGTAAATAAGTATAAAATTACAACACTCAATGCTTTTATCACAAGTTTGTCGCTTAGCTCTCTGTTAAATATGGTTACCTGTGGTTTTTGACGTAAATAACTATACATAGCAAGTAGTAAAATAACAAAAGTTCCTATTTTAATGCCGCTTGCTGTACTTACCGAACCGCCACCTATTACCATTAATAACAATGTAAGCAATGTCGAGTCGGAACTGAGCTGGCTAATAGGTAAAGTATTAAAGCCTGCAGTACGTGGTGTAACTGCTTGAAACCAAGCAGTAATTATTTGCTCGCTAATAGGTAGGTTGGCAAGTGTGGCTGGATTTGAATATTCAAATAAAAAAATAAGCAAAAATGCACTGCAATTTATTACGGCACTTGCAATTAATACAATACGTGTATTAGTTGCTAATTTATGCCAGCGACGTTGTTGATATATATCTATTAAAACGGTAAATCCTAAGCCACCGATTATAAATAATGCACTGATAATAAGATTAACAGATACATCACTTTTAAAAGCCATTAAGCTATTACTATCGAGTGCAAACCCGGCATTGTTAAAAGCCGAAATAGTATAAAATAGACTTTGATAGGCGCTACCCGCAATACCATAGTCATCTACCCAGCTAATAAAAAGTAAGCAAAATGCTATAGTCTGAATTATTAGCGAGTAAGTTATTACACATCTAGCTACATGGATCACTCCATTTAAATCGCTTGTATCGAATGCTTGGCTTGCAAGTAAACGTTGTTTTAATCCTAAGTTTTTACCAATACTTAAAAATGAAATAACGGCCACGGTCATAAAGCCGATTCCTCCAATTTGAATAAGTACCATAACAACACATTGCCCAAATGTGGTTAGCGCAGTACCTGTATCAATAACAACTAGGCCTGTAACTGTAACCGCAGAGGATGCAGTAAAAAAAGCTTGAATAAAGCTAAGCGATTCAACACTTGCAAAAGGTAATAGTAATAAGCAAGTGCCTAAAATAATGAGAGCAAAAAAACCAGCAGTTAAAATTAAAGGGGGGTTAACAGGCCTTTTAAAATTATTTAAACGGCGATTAAATTGCTTTGGAAGTACGTGTGCTTGCCAGTTAATCATAAAGCTTTAAACCGTTTGGTGAGTTTTGTTAGGTAATGTTTAGAGCCCAGTAATACAAGGCTATCACCATGGCGTAACTCGGTGTCGAGTGTTAGGTCTGTATTGAAATTATCATCTCGGCGTAAGGTGAGCGGTTTTATATCTGAGTTACGCTCTTTTAGAAGCCAGCCAATATTGCGCCCTGATAAATGTAAATCTATGGCAAGCTCAACAATAAATGTAGATTGTGTAAGTGCAAAGTACTGGTTAACCATAGGGTAGTTAAGTGCATGTGCTACTCTGATACCCATTTCTTCTTCGGGGTGAATAATACGAGATACGCCAAGTTTACTTAAAATTTGATGGTGACTTTTAGAGCACGCCTTAACCCATATTTGTTTAACATCAAGGTTTTTTAAATGCAGCACGCATAAAATACTCGCTTCTATGTTTTCACCAATTGCAACTAATACAGCTTGGCAGCTGGTTAAGTCGAGTCGAGCAAGCTGTGTTTCATCACTAGCATCTAAAATGACAGTGTAATTTAACTGATTAGCAAACGTGTTAATGGTGCTTTCGCTTATATCGGCTGCGCAAACGTGATGCCCCTGATTAGCAAGCTCAAGCGAGGCGGTAACACCAAAACTACCTAATCCAATTACTGCAAACTGTGCCATGTGCGTTCCTATTTAAAAAATACTACATAGCAAAGACTATGGAATTTTAAAAAAGAGTCACCCCATATCAATTAAGCTTTATAAACATTTAACACTACAGCCAAAAATCTTTATAAAAACTTTATACACAACGTATTAAAAAGCAGTAACCTATAAAAAGAGAATTTTATGGGAGTGCACAAATGGGTATTAATAAATGGCTTAAGCCACTTTTATTAACAACAATTGCGCCTATTTTTATTGTGCTGGCTATTTTTCCAGTTCGAGAGTGGCTAACGACCACCGACATTGTGATGTTGCAATTACTTTGGGTGGCATGGGTTGCGGTGCGTCAAAATGCCGCCTTAGCGGGGATTACAACGTTAGTTAGTGTGGCATGTACCGACTGGTTTTTTGTACTGCCGTACTTTACATTTCATATCGAAAAAATTGAATACTTAGTCACATTTACTGTCATGCTTATAGTTGGCTTGATGATAAGCAAATTGGCGGGCGAGCTAAGTAAAAACGTTCGTGATACCCAGTTACATGCCAGTAATACACGATGTTTATATGAGTTAGCTAAGGCGCTTAATGGGCTTGATGATATAAACGCTCAGCGCCAAGTATTTACAACATCGATTAAAAACCATCTAGGTATTACACTTCGTTGGAACAATAATACAATGGATAATGGAGAGTACTTCAATATCGAACAAAACACACAATGGGGCGGCTTTATTTCAGATGCCAAACTTAGTCCTGAAAACCGTGCATTTATAGACACGGCACTGTCTTTGTTGTTTCAGGTCCACGAAAACTCAAATCTTAGAAACCAGTCGGCATCGATGAAAGTACAAGCAGAGTTAGAACGTGCTAAAAACGCATTGCTGCGTAGTTTATCTCATGATCTACGCACGCCTTTGGCTACTATTATGGGCTCATCAAGTATGTTAGCTGACGAAAATATTGAGCTGAGTAAGGCATCAATTACAGAACAAGCAAAAAATATTTATGAGCAAAGTGAAATCTTAAATCAGCATTTTAATAAAGTGATGGAGCTTAGTCGGGTAAATAAAATAGGAGAGCAGCTAGCGTGGCAAGCTATCAACGTACATACACTGGTTACTGAGGCTAAAGCACGCAGGCAGCAGCAATTAAGTGGTTTTAACTTAGCGTTAGTCTTTGATAAAGCTACTTGTTGTATAGGTGATATAACACTTTTAGAAATCGCGCTTGCGAATATATTCGAAAACGCGGCACGTTACGGTGATGGAGTGGCGACAGTGGACTTTAATACTGAACGAATTGGTAATATAACACACTATAAAATAGCCGTAAGCAACCTCATAGTTACTCATCCAAGCAGTTCGGATGAAGGAGTTGGGCTTGGTAGCGTAATTTGCGATGTAGTTGCTCAGTTTCATCAAGGCGAATTTGTATTATCTATTGATGAGCTGACCCAAGTAGCCACAGCAATACTTAGCTGGAGTGCAAAGAATGATTAATGTATTGGTGCTAGAAGACTCACCTGCACTGCAAAGTTTTTTAAAAACATTACTAGGTGCCAGTGGCTATAACGTATCAATTAGTGCGAAAGGGCTTGATGGTTTTTCATTAATGAGTGAGCAAAGCTTTGACTTAGTGTTACTTGATTTGGGATTGCTTGATATGGATGGACAGGCTTGGTTACTTGAAGTACGACAATGGAGCCAAATACCAATATTAGTGCTTTCGGCTCGCGATGGCGAGGTGGAAAAGGTTACAGCCCTTGATAATGGGGCAAACGATTATATAACCAAACCTTTTAGTGCAAACGAACTTCTGGCAAGAATGCGTGTGCTACTAAGAGTAAATACACAGCCCAGTTTGGCACTGCAATGCGGTAACATCATTATAGATCCGCATAAGCACACAGTTACGCTTAACAGCAGCGATGTAAAGCTCACTAATAAAGAATATAAAATTTTGCTTATGTTATTTCAAAATAAAGATAAAGTGCTTACTCATAATGCTATTTTAAGTCAGGTATGGGGGGAGCAATACATTAATAGACCTGAGTATATTCGTGTACATGTAGCGCAACTAAGACAAAAGCTTGAGGTAAACCCTGCAAGCCCTATTCATATCTTAACTGAGCCAGCGGTAGGTTATAGATTAGTTGGGTAGGCACTAAAAAATTATCGTCCTAAATTTAGCTATTTAGGACGATAAAGTTATACGTTTTCTAGTTTCGTTCCTTTGGTTTCAGTTACTAAGTAAATAACAAAAAGTACCGATATAAAAGCAAAAAAAGCATAGAGCGAATACGCGAGTGCAAGCCCTCCACCGGCTAGCATTACGGGAGTCCATTAAAGGTTAAAAAAGAATACATATAAGTTGGCCTTTACAAGAAAACCAAAGCAGCAAAATCTTGATTCCATACAGAAAATTAGTAATAACCGCTCATGGTCATAGCCGAAGTTGATATAAAAGCTGAACATTCAGCTAACCCAATACAAAGCGAATTAAACCTGCTCTACAGAGTAGTGCTCTTTTTATTTCAGTGTGAGATACCCAAGTTAGTAATACTTATTTCTGATATACTCAGTCAGCACTTTTACTCAAAAGGTAACAGTCTTCAGCTTGCAACTCAATGCAAGTTAACTCACTGCTCTTCATTATTTATTGTCAAAATTACACATTTGTAAAATAGAGTTGGTTCATCCGAGCCAAAAACGTACAGAAAAAATACCGCCTAAGTTTATTGGCGAAGTATGATGATTCGCTGATGAACTCAAGCGTACTTACTTTATAAACAGGACTTAGCATGAGTGAATTAACTATCGGCGTTATCGGAACATCCCGCAAGACAGATGAAAGACGGTATCCTATTCACCCAGAGCATTTATTACGAATTCCCGAAAATCTTAGAAAACAAATGGTGTTTGAACAAGGCTATGGCACCGCTTTTAATGTTAGCGATGAATATATTGCAACGTTAACGGGTGGTATTGCATCGCGCAGCGAAATACTTACCCATATTGGCACGGCCATTATCGCAAAGCCTGTACTTGCTGACTTAGAAGAAATGCGCGAAGGAGGCACTATTTGGGGCTATGCCCACTGCGTTCAACAGCATGAGATAACACAAGCGGCAATTGAACGTAAACTTACCTTAATCGCTTTTGAAGACATGTATGTGTGGTCACCACAAGGAAATGTAGGGCGCCATACTTTTTATAAAAACAATGAAATGGCAGGGTATTGCGCTGTAATACATGCCTTGCAACTTAAGGGTATTGATGGCCATTATGGCGATCAACGTAAAACGATTATATTTAGTTTTGGTGCAGTGAGTAGAGGCGCTATTTACGCTCTTAAAGCGCATGGCTTTAGAGATATTACAATTTGTATTCAGCGCCCTGATCACGAAGTGCGTGAAGAAATATTAGATTGTCACTATGTTAAGGTACGAGAAGGTGTTGAAGGGGAGGCGCGCATGATGGTTGTTGAACATGATGGGACTAATCGACCACTTGGCGATCTTATTAGCGAAGCCGATATTATCGTGAACGGGACTTATCAAGAAACAGCTCATCCGGTTAACTTTGTAATTGAATCAGAAGCCGGCTGCTTAAAACCAAACAGCTTAATTATTGATGTTAGCTGTGATGAGGGGATGGGATTCTTTTTTGCAAAGCCGACAACGTTTAAAAACCCTTTATTTCGATATAACAACACGGATTATTATGGCGTTGATCATACACCGAGTTATTTATGGGAAAGCGCGACGCGTTCAATCTCTGCGGCGCTCATTGTATATTTACAAACGATACTTAAAGGTGCTTTGCAGTGGCAAAAAGATGAAACCATTCGCCGTGCAATAAACATTGAGCAAGGAATAATTAAAAATATGGCTATTTTGGCATTCCAAAACCGTGAAAATATTTACCCTTATAACGTAATAACACAATGATTAAATCTATCTCTAATCTAATTTTACATTAGATTAATTAGGGGTGTGCACTTCGTCTTAATGCTAGTAATTTTAAGGCGAAGTGTTTGTTTATTGATAGTAAAACTGGAGAACTTAAATCTTAAAAGTTTTGATAAAGCGAACACCCACAATTTATAAGGCTACCTGATATGCCTAATGTTTCCGCTTTTAAAGCGAGTCAATTTATCCCTTGGAGAAGTTATTTATGAAACAAGTGAAAAGCTCGATTACGTTTATTTTCCTATAGATAGTATTGTTTCATTATTGTATGTGATGATTGATGGCTCATCTGCTGAAATATCAGTTATCAGTTATCGGTAATGAAGGGGTTGTAGGTATAGCTGTATTTATGGGGGGAGAAAGCACCCCCAACCGAGCTATTGTACAAAGTGCTGGTACCGCTTATCGCTTACCCGGTTGTGAATTACACAGGCAATTTAATAGCGAGCCTGATATGCGTATGCTCATGTTGCGTTACACGCAATCATTAATTACCCAAACGGCGCAAACCGCAGTTTGTAATTGTCATCATAGTATAGTGCAACAACTAAGCCGCTGGCTTTTACTATCAATTGACCGCTTACCAAGTAACAATTTAATAATGACTCAAGAGCTGATAGCAAATATGTTAGGCGTAAGACGTGAGGGGGTAACTGAGGCCGCTGGTAAACTACAAAAGCTGGGTATTATCACTTATAAACGTGGTCATATTAGTGTGATAGACCGACCTCAATTAGAGTCCCAGTCTTGCGAGTGCTATGAGGTTGTAAAAAGAGAAACAGACAGGTTGGAGTCTTATATGGAAAAAAACCTAACGTTAGGAAACTATCCATTATCAGTTAATATATTTTGGTATCTAATAAGTTTATTTACATAAAAATAAAATCCGGTAATAACTTCAAAAAACAGCCAAGCAAGTTGTTCATTAAACGAGGGATCTCAAATAAATTTATTTTAGTTTTTAAAACTATGCTCATTTTGGGGCCGCAGAGCTGGCTCTGACGATTAGTTCGGTTGGCAAAAAATAAGGAGCTGGTGCTTTATTTTGAGTAAATTTTCCCTTGATAATATCGCATAAAAGTTTCATTGCCTCAGAGCCAAGTTCTTTTGCTGGTTGGCGAATTGTTGTAAGCGTAGGATCGCAGAACTTTGCAAACTCAATGTCGTCAAAGCCGACTACTGAAATATCTTCGGGAACTTTTAAGCCAAGCTTTTTAAAGCCCTGAATTAACCCTATTGCCATCTTATCACTCATGCTAAATATTGCGGTTGGTCGTTTGGGCATGTTAGCAAAAAGTTTTGCAGCTTTTATTCCACACGTTGAAGAAAAATCGCCATTAATGATTAAGCCAGAGTCAAACGGAATATTGGCTTTTTTGAGTGCGTTTTGATAACCCTTTAGACGATGTTTTGATGCATGTATAAAATTTAAACCACTAAGACAGCCAATGTGCTTATGGCCCAAAGATGTAAGGTAATCGACCATTTCTTCAGCCGCCCCTACATCATCAATGGAAACAACAGGATAGATACCATTAGGTTTATAATCACAAAGTGTAACAATATTTTGCATCGGGGGGGAGGGTGTTTTAGAGTCTTTAAGCCTAGCTTGAAAGTCAATTATCCCATCGACGAGTCGTGTTTCTAACATGTTGTAATAATGTGTGCCATCGCGCTGTGACTGCATAATGTCGGCCAGTAGTACAGTATATCCATTAGCTATAGCAACTTCTTGAATACCACTTATTACATCAAGTAAAAAAGGGTTATTAATTGGCGCAATAACTAAAATTGAATAGGATTTAGATTGTGTAAAGTTTCTTGCCAGCAAATTTGGTTTGTAATTAAGTTCTTCGATAGCTTTTGCCACTTTAACGGCCGTTTTCTTTGATAGTTTTTCTGGTGAGCTGAAGTATCGAGATACTGTTGCAACAGAGGTTTCAGCGGCAAATGCAACATCTTTTATGTTAGCCATAGAGAATTAGTTCCGAAAATATACTACGACTAGTATACACATAATCCCAAAACTGTAACCAATTACAAATTACGTATTTATATTATTGATTATATGCATCAAAAATAACAATAGATGTAAATTTAGGGGGGAGGTTGTTTGTGTTTTTATTATTTATTATTTTCAACCTCATGATTATAAACATTTAAAATTTAGCCTGTAGTGTGTTGGTTATAAATACGAAGCTTTTTGTTAATAAATTGTAGTTGAGAGATCTTATGTAATCGATTACATTTTGTGTGGCGATTATATCGTCATCACACAAAGATAAATTACGTTACGCTGCCATAAGTAATATAAATCAAGAGCTTAACTTTTAGAATTGTAAAACACACTAGGACCAACTATGAATCACCACACAAAAACACGACTCAGCTGTCTTATTTCTGCGGCATGTACATCCGTGGCTTTATCGACACCATTAGCTTTTGCGCAAGAGGCAAATCTTAAAAAAGAAAAAGATCTTGAAGTTATTGTTGTATCGTCAACTCGCACAGGTAAAGACCTTGCGAACACATCTGCTGCAGTAACCGCTCTATCAGCAAAAGCGTTGATGAACGCAGGAATAACAGATCCCACAACGTTACAAGATCAAGCGCCTAATATTTCTATTGATCGTGCAGGCTCAGACGGACTGCAAATAACAATTCGTGGTGTATCTAGTACTGATAACACCGAAAAAGGTGATCCCTCAGCTGCATTTTTACAAGATGGTATTTATATCGCGCGACCTCAAGCACAAGAAGTCTCATTTTTTGACTTAGATCAAGTTGAAATCTTACGAGGCCCACAAGGCACACTTTATGGACGAAATGCAACAGCAGGCTTGATTAATGTTATTTCTGCTAAGCCGACTATTAATGAAATATACGGCTCACTTGATGGGGGCCTAGGGGATTATGGACGCCGCCAAGCAACAGCCATGGTCAATGTGCCTATTTCAGAAAGTGCAGCCATACGTGCTGCAATAAATTGGGATAAGCGCGATACATACCTAAATAAAAATCCAGAATCTGAATACAGTATTGATCCAGGCAAAGATAACGCCTCGATTCGTTTAAGCGGGTTGTTTGAGCTTACTGATGATGTAAACCTTTTAGTCAGAGCCGACCATTCTTCTATTAAAGGCTCTGGGCGCAGTGCAGTAAAGCTTTCTAATTTTTATGATTTGAGCAATATAAATACATCGAATACAGTCAAAGGAGAAAACCCACCTTATATTGCAGATAACTTAAGCTCAGATGAGTTAAGAACCATAGGTTGGAAAGACTTAGCGCAAGCTTCAAAAGATGGTTACTCTTGGGGGGTTATGAGTGAGCTTAATTGGGAGATATCACCGAGTATAACAATAACCTATTTAGGCTCATACCGAGAATTTAAACGAAATGATCAAAATACCACTGGTTTAGTTGGCACAGTAGAGCTTCCTTTTGACACGATAAACATATCAGATAGACAAGTGTTTGAGGGTAACTACGACCAAAACTCTCATGAGCTTCGCTTTACTTATGTGACTGATACAATGAACTTGCAAGCGGGTATTTATTCATTTTCTGAGAAATCAGCTATTGACTACTATATTTATGCGGGTGAGCAAGGTGAGGATGGTTACATATTTGGTTTCCCCCAAAACCCAACAAAGTCTGAATCCTTAGCTGTATTTAGTCAAGGCACGTTTGACTTAAATGATCAGTTCAGGTTCACATTAGGCGCGCGTTTAACACAAGATAAAAAATCCCGTCTCGGCGCTATTATTAATCATTATACCGTTGATGAACCACTTGATTTTACGTTTGATGAGCAAACCAACCCAATTCCTGACTCTCTAAATAACGCAGAAGTCGATTACTCAGAGCTAACTTGGAAAGTGGGTTTGGACTATGATTTAAGCGAAGATACTTTGCTTTACGCTTTGGTATCAACAGGTTATAAGGCAGGTGGTTTTAACGATGGATGTACACAAGGCATGCCTAATTGCTTTAGTCCGTTATCTGAATCGGCATTATTTTACGACCCAGAAACACTGACAGCGTACGAGCTTGGCATAAAAATGGACTTAGATAGTGGATTACGTACATTTATAAACATGTTTAATTATGACTATCAAGATCTTCAGCTAAGTAACGTTTCTGAAATATGTGGTGGTTCGTGTCAGGTAACCAGTAATGCAGGGGAAGCAAGTGTAAAAGGTCTTGAGGTGGAATCTCGTTATTATATTACTGCTAACGATAAGCTCAATGTAGCCTTTACATGGCTAGATGCTCATTATACTGATTATCAGTTAAATCAAGACATTAATTTAAAAGGCGAAAAACTAAATCGCTCTCCAGAGTTTACGGCATTACTTAATTACCAGCATGTATTTATGCTCGATAGCGGGGCTGATATAGAAGTTGATCTTTCATCTCGATGGAGTGACTCGTATTCAATTTTATCAACTGCGTCGATATCACAGTTTGAACAACCTTCTTTTCATAAATCAGATATTTCTGTCACTTATCGCTCAGCTGAACGCGATTGGTTTGTACAGGCTTATGTTAAAAATATAGAAGACGAAACTACCGTATCTAATGCTTCATTAGGCCCAGCGTTTCCTGGCTTATCAGATGGTACTGCAACAATTTCAGACCCTCGTACAAGCGGGGTTCGCTTTGGTTGGGAGTTTTGATGTTTAACTGCTCGTACAGTGTACGAGCTTTTTTATTGTTAGCCAAAATTTCCAATTCTAAATACATAGGTATGTTTATATGAAAAAAATTAGTAATAAATCGGCAAAACTTAAAAGTGCATCAGCAGTATGGATCCCCTTATTACTTGTCAGTGCGTTAACTACATTAAATACGCAATCGGCTGAGTTACCTAAACTTGGTGTTGACCCTCTTGATGATGTGATTAATACATTAACAGTCGAAGAAAAAGTTAAGCTCGTTCGTGGTACAGGTATGGATACAGGTCAGGACAGCCCAACCGTTGGTCAAACAAAAGATAAAGTGGCCGGTGCTGCAGGCAATACGTTCTCTATTCCTCGTTTAGGGATTCCTTCAATAACATTAGCAGATGGTCCCGCCGGTCTGAGAATAGATCCCAAGCGAGATACCGATAAAAGCAACACGTTTCATGCAACGGCATTTCCTATAGCCAATTTGATCGCTTCTTCTTGGAACTTAAAGCTAGCGCAGGAGGTTGGTAAAGCTATCGGGAATGAGTCTAAAGAATATGGGGTTGATGTATTACTTGCACCTGCACTAAATATCCATCGTTTTGCATTAGGGGGGCGTAATTTTGAATACTATTCAGAGGATCCACTACTGAGCGGAAAAATTGCTGCAGCGGTTGTGAATGGGGTTCAGTCTCAAGGTGTAGGTACATCACTTAAACATTTTGTAGCAAATAACCATGAATGGAATAGGAATACGATTGATGTTCAATTAAGCGAGCGAGCTCTTAGAGAAATTTATCTGCGTGGATTTGAGATTGCCGTAAAAGAAAGTAATCCGTGGACAATTATGTCGTCTTATAACAAGGTAAATGGTGTTTATACATCACAAAGTAGCAACTTATTAACTGACGTTTTAAGACAGCAATGGGGATTTGATGGCGTTGTTATGACAGATTGGTTTGGTGGCACAGACCCTGTTGCACAAATGCAAGCTGGGAATGATTTGCTTATGCCTGGTATGGATTATCAAGAGCAAGCAATCTTAGGCGCTGTTAGCTCTAAAAAATTAGATAAAAAAGTGTTAGATCACAACGTTAAGAACATTCTTACTTTAGTTCAAAAAAGTTTAGTGTATAAGCAATATAAATACACTGATCACCCCGATTTAAAGACTCATGCAAAGCTGTCTCAAGTGGCTGCTGAAGAAGGCATGGTATTACTTAAAAATAGCGCAGATACTTTACCATTGAAAGGAGCTAAATCGGTTGCGTTATTTGGCATTCATTCTTTTAATATTATTATTGGGGGGACGGGCAGTGGTGATGTAAATGAAGCATATGTGACTTCGCTAGAGCAGGGTTTAAAAAATGTAGGAGCAGAAATAGAAGTTGGTCTTGCTGGTGCCTACAAGGCTCATATAAAAAAAGAACAAGCTAAAATACCGGTTTCAAAGCATCCTTTAGCGCCTTTCATGCCTAAAAAAGCTTTACCAGAGTTTTCACTTAATCAAAAGTACCTTAATGCGTCAGCTAAAAAATATGACTACGCACTCGTAACACTTGGCAAAAGTTCGGGTGAATTTATAGATAGACCTGAACACGATTTTTATCTTACTGATAAAGAGTTAGCCATGCTTAACATGGTGTCTAAAACATTTCGTGAGCAAGGCAAACCCGTAGTTGTTATTCTCAATGTGGGTGGTGTAATTGAAGTTGCCAGTTGGCAAGAAAAAGCCGATGCAATTTTATTAGCTTACCAACCAGGGCAAGAGGCAGGCAATGCGATTGCTAATATTTTAGTCGGTAATACTAATCCATCGGGTAAGTTAACAGATACGTGGCCGTTAGAGCTTAATGATTACCCCGCAGCTAAAGGATTCCCAGGCACCGTACTTGACCCTGACGCAAAGCCTGAAGGCATAATGCAAACTGTGCCTGCAAAAGTTAACTACGTTGACGATATTTGGGTAGGGTATCGCCACTTCAATAAACACAATAAAGAGGTTGCCTATCCGTTTGGTTTTGGTATGTCTTACACCAATTTCACTTATGGTGATATTACACTTAGCACTGAAACATTTACTAATAAAATAACGGTAAAATTAGCCATTACTAACACTGGTAAGGCAGCTGGAAAAGAGGTTGTTCAGCTTTATATATCAGCGCCACAAAATGTGTTAAAAAAACCTGAAAATGAACTCAAAGCATTTGCTAAAACTGACCTCCTTAAACCAGGTGAAACACAATTAATAAGCTTTGAGCTTGATGCTAGAGCGCTAACATCTTTTGATGAAAAACAAGATATATGGTTAGCAGAGGCTGGTCAATATGAGGTAAATATTGGTTCTTCTTCACGTAATATTCTAAAGCGTGCCACATTTAACTTAGACGAAAACATGGCTATTGAGCCTTAATGCTTAATAGAATAATTAAGTAAAATAATGCGGCTTTTTCATGTGGCTGCATTAATCAATAAGCAATTGCTTAATAAGGCAACCTGCTTAATTCAGCAACCTGCTTAATTCAGGAATTTAATATGAATACCTTAAAACGAATTCGCTTTATCATTGCAATGTTTATGAGCATAAGTATTTGTGCGAACGGGCAAGACTCAGCTGAACTTAATGAGCAAGCAAAAGCCACACATAATGTGATTGCAAAAACACAATTAGGGCTTGTTAAAGGGGTGTCTGTACTAGATACAAAAATGCCAGTTAATAAATTTTTGGGGATCCCTTATGCACAAGCACCTATTGCTAATTTACGCTGGCAGGGACCTAAAAGTGCGACTCAGTGGCGAGACGTGCTTGATGCAACTCAATATGCCCCTGACTGTATGCAAACCACATTTCCTGGTGATTCGGCGCCCCTAAAAGGCTCATTGAGTGAAGACTGCCTTTACTTAAATATATGGGCACCAGCACAAGATATCACTCAAAAGCGCCCAGTTATGGTGTGGATACACGGTGGAGGCTTTGTCAATGGCGGTTCGTCAGCGGCTATTTATAGTGGTCAGTCGTTTGCCGAATCGGGCGTTGTATTTGTTAGTTTTAACTACAGGTTAGGGCGTTTTGGTTTCTTTGCTCATCCTGGGTTGAGTGAACAAAGCAAAAATACACCGCTTGGAAATTACGGCTTGATGGATCAAATCGCGGCCCTAAAATGGGTTAAAAATAACATTACCCATTTTGGTGGAGACGCTGATAATGTAACACTTTTTGGTGAGTCAGCTGGTGGGCGCTCGGTGAATTTTCATATGTTATCGCCCCAATCTAAAGGGCTTTTTCACAAAGCGATTGTGCAATCAGGGGGTGGTAGAAGTGATTCGACAGAGACGGTCGTATACTTAAATAAAAAAGGCACTAAAGGTAACCCTTCAGCTGAGGATGCTGGCATTCAATTTGCTAGAAGTGTGGGAATTAATACCAATGATATAAAAGCACTCGCAAAACTACGTGCTTTACCTGCAGAAAAGGTATTGAGCGGTTTGAATATGATGAACGCAAATACGCCTACTTACAGCGGGCCTATGATTGACTCATCTATTGTATTAACAAGTGACGAGGAGGGGTTTGCTCAAGCTCTACAAACAAAAGTTCCACTTTTTATTGGCAGTACGGATTTTGAGTGGGGATTTTTAAAAGACTACGATCCGAAAGGTGCTATTGCAATAGCCACAGAAACGCTCGAATCAGTGAACAATAAAGCTCAGTTTACTAAAGCGTATGCGCCATTTGTGCTAGCTAAAAATGGGGAGTTAAATTATCCACTGCTAGGCTCTATGATATTCGGTGATAAGCGTTTTGTAGAACCTGCGCGCTATATTGCAAGCAAAGCGAGTATGAGTGAACAGCCTACATGGCTTTATCGTTTTAATTACGTTCCTAGCCACTTAAAAGGCAAAGTTGATGGCGCATACCATGCCACTGAAATACCTTTTGTATTTAATACTCTTGCGCAAAATCCGTTAACATCGCAAAACGATTTTAAAATTGCCAGTGCAATGCACGCTGCATGGGTAAGGTTTGCTAAATACAGCAACCCGTCACCTAAGCAAGGCATTGCTTGGCCTAATTACAATGCTAAAGATAATAGAATAATTGAATTTAACGAGAACGGAAGTGAGGTAAAACAAGACCCACTTGAGAATCGCTTAAATGAGATAACCAATCTAATTAGCCAATAAACATTTATAGAGCCCGTATATATACGGGCTTTTGTTGGCATAAATATTGATTTTTCATAACTAAAATTTATATTTTTAGAGCGTGTTGATATGTGTTTATTAAAAAATTAAACAAAGCATGTTTAGTGCATTTTAAGCATGATATTAGATTTTAATGTATTAACCATTTGGTCCGTCTGTTAGGCTGATTCAGTATGCTAAAAGCTGCATATGTGCCATTTAAATTAAACTCAAATACCACACAATAGCATTAAATCAAGGCGCAAACCCTGACCAAAGCGTTGCTGTTTACTTTTTAATTATTACGAAAAATTTCATTGATTCAGTAAAATTGCAGTTAGGTAAGCCGTATTTATTAGGTAGCAGACATGGCCTTAACGATTCAAATACATAGCTTATAGCTTAAAAGGAAAAGTTTAGGAGGCATATTATACAATTTGAATTCAATTGTTTTGATTCTGTGAAAGTTAAATTTCAGCAGCAAATCACCTCCAGATAAAATGTTGCCACTGAAATGTATGTTGCTTGGGTTAAATTTGTTACATATGGCAACTCATCACCTTATTTTACTAAAAATTTGCCACTACTTTCAGCGATAAAGAATGAAATTATTGAATTTAATCAGTTTTGGGAAGCTATCAAAAACGATCAGATAGTTAAGCGTTTAAACGATATAACTAAGTTAGTTAACTAATCGTATATATTAATAAATAAAGCCCATGTTACTAATATCATATGAGCTTATTATTTTAAGGGAACTTGTTTAAATTTTCTCGTATGGCATTCCCACATATTGGATTGCTATTACTTTTTTACCTTCTTCATAATTTAGATGAAAATCAAGGTCGGATGCCATGAATCGTTCAAGCGTTTTAGTCTCGTTTTCATTCATGTTGTCATCATCGTATTCATGCAGCATGTTTGACATCCACCATGAGAATCGCTCGGCGTGCCATACTCTTTTTAATGCTATTTCGGAGTATTTGGCTACCGCATCAGGTTCCTCACCATTGTATGTCTTATCTAGCAATTTGCTGAGGGTGGATACATCAGATGCTGCCAGATTAAGACCTTTAGCGCCTGTAGGTGGTACAATGTGAGCGGCATCGCCAACTAAAAATAAGCGTCCATCTTGCATTGGTTCACATACAAAGCTACGCAGAGGGGCAATACTTTTTTCAATGCTGGGGCCGGTAATCAGCATCTCAGCTACGTCTTCAGGTAAGCGTTTTTTAAGCTCAGTCCAAAATTCATCATCAGACCAATCTTCAATTTTATCAGTTAATGGCACCTGTAAATAATAACGTGAACGGGTTGAAGAGCGCATACTAGCTAAAGCAAAGCCTCGTTTAGTTTTACAGTAAATAAGCTCATCAGCAACGGGGGGAGTATCGCTAAGTAACCCAAGCCAGCCAAAAGGATAAATACGTTCAAATTCGTTACGTTTTTCTTTAGGGATAGATTGTCGAGAAACGCCATGAAAGCCATCACATCCAGCAATATAATCACAGTCTAATTTATATTCAATACCATTTTGTGTAAACGTTACAAATGGGGAGTTTGAACTTTGCTCATGAATGGCAACATCACTAGACTCATAATAAGTCGTTGCCCCTATGTTTTGGCGCGCTTGCATTAAATCACGGGTAACTTCTGTTTGCCCGTAACACATAACGGTGCTGCCATTTGTAAGTGCCTTTATATCGATTCGATGACGTTGACCATAATGTGCTATTTCAAAGCCATCGTGAATGTGGCCTTCCTTTTTCATTCGCTCATCTACACCAGCTTCTGCTAGTAGACTCACTAATCCTTGCTCTAAAATACCTGCACGAATACGACCTAAAATATATTCGCCTGATGCGCGCTCTATAATTATGTTATCGATCCCCTTTTTAGCTAGAAGTTGACCGAGTAACAATCCAGAGGGCCCTGCGCCAATGATTGCTATTTTAGTTTTTAATGATTGCATTTTTATACTCGTTGAAAACATCGTGTTCTTTTATATTGCTCATTAGTTAATGTTTAAACCATTCACAATTGATGTCATCTGTTGTACTTTTGAGTCAAAGTTAATTTGAGTACACGTGCACATGAATAAAAAAATTCCATTTTATGACCTATACGGAGAGCCGTTTATTCGCCAAGAGCCAGGTGCTGTTCATGTTGAAAATATAGCTTATCGAAGCAGTGAGCTTAAATGGGAGATATCACCACATCGTCATAATAAGTTAGTTCAAATTGTAATTGTTTTTAATAACTCTTGGGCTGCGAGGTTAGATGAAAGAGAGTATCAACTGAATGGTGATTGGGGGGTAATTATTCCGGCTGGTGTTGTACATGGCTTTCATTTTAAACCACGCACACAAGGCTTTGTAATTTCAATAGACGACAGTTTTTTAGTAAGCAATTATGGTGAGACTAGCCTGAATCAATTGTTATTAAAGCCATTGACGGTTGAGTTTGAAAATGCAGCACGTTTAGTGCATTTAAAGCACTACATAGAGCTGCTAATGTATGAAATTAATTATAATGAATTAGGTGCGCCTATTGCCGTTGAGCAATTGCTAAAATTGATATTATTAAATATTTTTAGGCAAAAAAACACTACTCTTTTGGCAAGTAACGCCCGCAGTCGAGAAACAGAAATAGTCGTTAATTTTAGAAGCTTAATTGAGCTAAATTATACCTCACATATGACTATTCCTGACTACGCTGAGAAGCTACATATATCTACTTCAAAGTTAAACCGTATTTGTAAAAGTTTATTAAATGATTCTCCCAAAGCAATTGCTCATCAACGTCTGATCACTGAGGCAAAGCGACGTTTAATCTATACTACACAAACAATCGACGAAATAGCGCTTCATTTAGGATTTAAAGATAGCGCGTATTTTTGCCGTTTTTTTAAGTTAGCCACTAATACAACCCCAACATTATTCAAGCAACAGTCGAATATTAACTAGCTCGATTAAAGCATGCGCGTATTGTTTTTAATTATTGTTAAAAAACGCGATTGCATTTGGGTAGGCTGCCAGTCTTTTCGTATCGTCAGTCCTATACTACGGTCAGTATCGGGCAGTGTCATCGGGCAGATAGCTAATATTCCTGTTTGTACTTCTATTTCAACTTGCTTGGCTGGTAACAAGGCCGCTCGAGAACTGTTTAATAAAATACCGCGCGCAGCAACTTGCGAGCTGCACTCTATTACATGGCTTGGTGGTGGTAAACCTCGGCTAACAAATATGTTACTAAAAACCTGCCACGCGGGTGTGCTTTTGTTAGGTGCTACCCAATCAAGTTGCTGGAGCTCTTTTGTTGATATTGTTTGGCGGCTTGCCAAAGGGTGTTGAGCATTTACTACAACACAAAGTTGATCTTTAAATAATGGAATTTGTTCAATATCATTATGTTGAGCAGGGATGCGTAATGCACCGACAATGATGTCAATTTCACCATGAAGCAAGTTAGCTAGCTGCTCTTGGTATGGACCATCTATAATACTTAGCTGGGCATCAGGAAATTCATTATTTAAAGCAATAATACTCAATGGCACAATAGCTGAGCGTGCCAATGGTAAGCTACCTACTTTTAGAGCACCATCCATTTGTCCATTAAACTCCCTCATTTCATAAATACCTTGGCGTAATTCAGAGAAAAACAGCTTTGCAAAACGATTTAGCAAGTTTGCCGTCCAAGTAGGTTCAATACCCAAGGGTGAACGTACCGCGAGGTCCTTTTTACATAGTTGCTCTAAATCTTTGATGCTGCGGTGTAAGGTGGGTTGCGACAAATTAAGTTTATTGGCTGCAGCGGTGTAGTTTTTCATTTGTACTAAGTGTATGAGTGCTACTAATTGCTTTGAAGTGACAGAGCGATTAAAGGCATCTTGCTTATGTTTATTATTAAAAATAACCCTCGAAAATTCATCTAAATACTCAAATGCACGTTCAACCCGATTTAGAAAAAATATACCGCTTGGCGTCGGTGTCATCCCCGAGTGGGTCCGAATAAATAGGACTTGATTAAGTTCGTTTTCAAGTTTTTTAATGCCTTGGGTGAGTGCCGACTGGGTTAAGTGAACAGTATTAGCTGCCTTGCTTAACGACATTAAGTTCTTTATATACAAGGCGCTTAACAAATGTCTATTATTAAAATTCATTTTTATTTAACTCACACATTAATATTTGATTACTACCACTATAGAAAAAACTAATGTCCTTTGACAGCTTTTTAAAGTTCTTTATATAGCTGACTTCAATATACTCATTGCATCAATAGCGTTTAATTATAAATAAGGTAAATAGTATGGCTGTGTGTATTACAGATATAGCGCGCCCTAATAAAGAGATATTAGAAAAATACCAAAATGCTGAAGTTGCAACGGTACATGAGGCACAAGGTCGCGTTGGCTTATTAGCCAGCTATATGAAGCCTATTTATCGCTCTGCTCGTATTGCTGGCAGTGCAGTAACATGTGAAGTGGCTCCTGGCGACAACTGGATGATTCATGTAGCTGTAGAGCAATGTCAGCCAGGTGATGTACTTGTTGTTACACCTACGAGCGGGTGTATTGACGGTTTTTTTGGTGACTTGTTGGCAACTTCATTACAAGCGCGAGGCGTTAAAGGTTTAATTATTGATGGTGGCGTACGCGATATCGCAACACTGACTGAAATGGGCTTCCCGGTTTGGTCTAAAGATGTTTATGCGCAAGGTACAGTTAAAGAAACCATTGCAAATGTCAATGTGCCAGTTGTGTGCGCAGGGGCTTATATAAAACCTGGAGACATCATTGTTGCTGATGATGATGGCGTTGTTGTTGTTGAACAAAGTCGTGGTGAAGAGGTTCATGAAAAAGTCCTGAAACGTGTTGCTAACGAAGAAGACAAGCGAAAGCGTTTAGCTTCGGGTGAGTTAGGTTTGGATATATATGCTATGCGCGAGCGTTTAGCAGCTAAAGGCTTAACTTATATAAAGCAAAGTGAGGATAAGTAAATGCACGCGGCTATTCCTTGCTCAATTATGCGCGGTGGTACCTCTAAAGGGCTTTATTTTTTAGCCAGTGATCTTCCGAGTGATTCCTCAAAGCGCGATGAATTACTGTTACACATAATGGGGTCGCCTGACACAAGGCAAATTGATGGTTTAGGTGGTGCGCATCCTCTCACCAGTAAAGTGGCTATTGTTGAAAAATCAATGCGAGCAAATACTGATGTGGATTACCTTTTTTTACAAGTTGTAGTTGATAAAGCGGTGGTGAGTGATACACAAAATTGTGGCAATTTACTCGCCGGTGTTGCGCCATTTGCAATTGAGCAGGGATTAGTGAATGCAAAAGAAAAAACAACCGATGTACGAATTCATATGCTAAATACTGCAGCCTCAGCTGTTGCACGCGTTCAAACTCCTAATGGCAAAGTAAGCTATAAAGGAGAGGCCGTAATCGACGGTGTACCAGGTTCAGCAGCGCCTATCACGCTCGACTTTCTAGATATAGCGGGTGCCAATTGTGGTGCACTTTTTCCTACGGGTAATGCCATAGATGAAATTAATGGGTATTCAATAACCTGTATTGATAACGGCATGCCGGTGGTTATTTTAGATGCTAGCGAGTTTGGTTTAGTGGGTGATGAGTCGCCTAATACACTCGAAGATAATACCGATTTAAAGCAAAAGATTGAAGCTATTCGTTTAATCGCGGCTAAGATGATGAATTTAGGGGATGTAACTAATAAAACGATTCCAAAAATGTCTTTAGTAAGCCCTGCAAAAAATGGTGGGGTAATTAACACTCGAACATTTATACCCCACCGTGTTCATGAGGCTATTGGGGTGTTAGGCAGTGTGAGCGTAGCAAGTGCATGTGTTTTAAAAGGTACAGTAGCCTATAGGCATGCTAACCAAAACTTTATTGATGGGGAGTTTGATATCGTTGTTGAGCATCCAACGGGTCAGTTTACTGTTGAAATGCAGGTATCAGGTATCGCTCAACTGAGCACTTATAAAATACATCGTTCTGCGCTGTTAAGAACCGCGCGCTTATTAATGGTCGGCTCAGCAATGGCTTGATCGACTACTAAAAGATAGTTTCAATAATACTCTCAGCAGGAGACACACAATGATAATAGACTGCCACGGACATTACACAACAGCGCCAGAGTCATTACAGCTTTTTAGAGCAGCGCAAATTAAAGCATTTGAAGAGGGAAGAGCCCTTCCAGGCGTTCCCTATATTTCGGACGATGAAATTCGCGAAAGTATTGAAAAAAATCAGTTAAAGTTGCTCGATGAACGCGGCCTAGACATGACTATTTTTTCACCTCGTGCATCGGCTATGGCGCATCACGTAGGTAATGAAGAGGTATCAAAACAATGGACCTCAGCCTGTAACGATTTAATAGCGCGAGTTGTTGACTTATACCCTACGCGTTTTATAGGAGTGTGCCAATTACCACAATCGCCGGGAGTACCAATTGAAAATTCAGTTGCTGAGCTAGAGCGCTGTGTTAATGAATTAGGATTTGTTGGTTGTAATTTAAACCCTGACCCTTCTGGTGGTCATTGGACTTCAGCTCCGTTAACCGATCCGAGTTGGTTTCCACTTTATGAAAAAATGGTTGAGCTCGATGTTCCTGCAATGATCCATGTATCGGGCTCATGTAATCCAAATTTCCATGCGACGGGCGCGCATTATATGAATGCTGATACCACCGCATTTATGCAATTTTTACAAGGTGACTTGTTTAACGAGTTTCCTGATTTACGGTTTATTATACCCCATGGTGGTGGAGCGGTGCCTTATCATTGGGGACGTTATCGTGGATTGGCTGATATGATGAAGCAGCCACCACTTAACGAGCATGTTATGAAAAATGTATATTTTGATACCTGCGTTTATCATCAACCAGGCATAGATTTATTAGTAGACGTTATTGATACTAAAAATATTTTATTTGGCTCTGAAATGATTGGGGCTGTGCGTGGTATTGATCCGCAAACCGGACACTATTTTGATGATACTAAACGTTACATTGACACATTAGAAATATCGGCAGCAGACAAAAAAGCGATTTTTGAAGAGAATGCGCGTCGCGTATACCCACGCTTGGACGTCAAATTAAAAGGGATGGGTTTGTGAGTAAATTTATAATGGATGCCGATTGGCTTCATTGGCATCAATCGCCATCAAAACCTGGTTTTGAGTTACTCGAAGGTGCGGTTGATGCGCATTGTCATGTATTCGGCCCCGGCAATGAGTTTGGTTTTGCGCCCGAGCGTAAATACACACCGTGCGATGCATCAAAACAGCAGCTCTGGGATTTACGCGATTACTTAGGATTTAGTCGAAATGTTATTGTGCAAGCAACCTGTCATGGAGCTGACAACAATGCGATGGTAGATGCGCTTTTAGCATCAAATGGTTTAGCACGTGGTATTGCAACTATTAAAGAAGATATTAGCGAAGCCGAGCTTGATAAATTACATGCTGCAGGTGTACGCGGTGTGCGTTTTAATTTTGTAAAGCGCCTAGTTGATGCCTTGCCATTTGACTCGTTAAAACGTATAGCTGATCGTATTGTTAAACGTAATTGGCACATTGTTATCTATTTTGAAAGCCAAGATTTGCCCGAGCTTTATGATTTTTTCACTAGTTTGCCAACGACATTAGTCGTTGACCATATGGGGCGCCCAGATGTTACTAAACCTGTTGAAGGCGAAGACTTTGCGTTGTTTTTACAGTTTATGCGTGAGAATGAAAATGTGTGGTCTAAAGTAAGTTGCCCTGAACGGATCTCTGCTGATGGTCCTGATAAAGGCTACCAAGACGTTGTTCCTTTTGCGCGTAAAGTCGTGGAAAGTTTTCCTGATCGTGTTTTATGGGGCACTGATTGGCCGCACCCAAATATGAAAAGCCACATGCCCGACGATGGTAAATTAGTGGACATGATTCCACTTTTTGCACCTACTGCTGAATTACAGAAAAAGTTATTAATTGATAATCCAATGCGTTTGTATTGGTCGAAATAAGGAATACATATGGCTATTAATAAACCTTACAAAGAGGTGCCAGGTACCATTATATTTGACGCCGATATGGCGCGTTTAGGTTTTCACTTAAATCAATTTTGCATGTCGTTGATGAAAGCGCCAAATCGGAAGAAATTTAAAGCAGGTGAGAAAGTCTACCTTGATGAGTGGCCAATGAGCGAAGCACAAAAAGAAGCGGTTATAGCACGTGATTACAACAGAATGATGAGCCTAGGCGGCAATATTTATTTTCTTGCAAAAATATTTTCTAGCGACGGTATTAGTTTTCAAGCCGCAGCATCAACGATGACGGGGATGACACAAGATGAATACGCGCAAATGATGCTATCAGGGGGTCGTGCACCCGACAGCAGTAATACATTAAAGAAAGGAAGTTAATCATGGCCAAAATAAATGCAGGTGTTGCTACATCACATGTTCCGGCTATTGGGGCTGCTATTGATAATGGCATAACAGATAATGAGTATTGGAAACCATTATTTGAGGGCTATGATTACGCTAAAGAGTGGATAAAAAAGCAAAAACCAGACGTTGTATTATTAGTATATAACGATCATGCAACCGCGTTTGACTCTAATTTAGTTCCTACCTTTGCGATTGCAACGGGTGAAGAGTTTAAGCCAGCCGATGAAGGATGGGGGCCACGTCCTGTGCCAAATGTAAAAGGCTATCCTGAATTTGCTTCACATATTGCTCAATCTGTTATTCAAGACGATTTTGACTTAACTGTCGTCAATACTTTAGATGTTGATCATGGCTTAACGGTCCCGTTATCACTGATGTTTGGTCAGCCTGAAAATTGGCCGTGTAAAGTTATTCCTATTGCAGTAAATGTAGTGCTTTATCCAACCCCATCTGGGCAGCGTTGTTACAATTTAGGTAAATCGTTACGTAAAGCTGTAGAAAGTTTTGATGAAGACCTGAATGTACAAATTTGGGGGACGGGCGGCATGAGCCATCAATTACAGGGACCGCGTGCAGGTTTAATTAATAAAGAATTTGATAATGCTTTTTTAGATGACATTGTTGATGATGCTGAAAACTTAGCCCTAAAACCACATCTTGAATACATTAACCTAGCTGGCTCTGAAGGCATTGAGCTTATTATGTGGCTCGTAATGCGTGGTGCGCTCAATGATGAGGTTGAATTAAAGAAGCGTCATTATCATGTACCCGCATCTAATACTGCTGTTGGTCATCTTGTTTTAGAAAATAAATAACCTGGAGAAATTTTATGAAAGTAATTGTTGTTGGACCAGGCGCATTTGGAATTAAGCACCTTGACGGTATTAAAAATATCGACGGTGTTGAAGTGGTAGCACTTGTTGGTCGTACGCTAGAAAAAACTCAAAAAGTGGCTGATGAGTATGGCATTCCACAGGTTTTTACAAGCTTAAATGATGCGCTTAAAATTGACGCAGATGCAGTTATTTTATGTACACCTACTCAGCAACACGCTGCGCAATCTATCCAATGTATGGAAGCGGGTAAGCATGTGCAAGTTGAAATCCCATTAGCAGATAGCTGGGAGAATTCATTAAAGGTAGTTGAGGTACAAAAGCGCACGGGGCTGACTTGTATGGTTGGGCATACTCGGCGCTTTAATCCATCACATCAATGGGTTAATAATAAAATAACGGCTGATGAGTTTAGTATTCAGCAAATGGATGTACAAACGTACTTTTTCCGTCGTAAAAATATCAATGCTAAAGGCGAGGCCCGGTCGTGGACTGATCACCTTTTATGGCACCACGCTGCGCACACTGTTGATTTATTTGCTTATCAAGCAGGCGCTAAAGTGGTTAAAGCGAATGCTATTCAGGGACCAATTCACCCAGAGCTTGGTATTGCTTTAGATATGTCTATTCAATTACTAGCTGAAAATGGTGCAATTTGTACCTTATCATTATCGTTTAACAATGATGGGCCTTTAGGAACATTTTTCCGCTATATTGGTGACACAGGAACATACATAGCACGCTATGATGATTTAGTGGATGGCAAAGAAAATGCGATTGATGTCTCCGCTGTTGATGTATCAATGAATGGTATTGAGCTGCAAGATAGAGAGTTTTTTACTGCTATAAAAGAAGGTCGCGAGCCTAATTCAAGTGTGGAGCAGGTACTTGATTGTTATCGGGTGCTTCACGACTTAGAGCAGCAATTAAATAATCAATAATTAATCGCAAAGGAGGGCGTATGAATAAGCGTAAAATTAATGGTCATAGCGTTAATCCAATTGGGTTGGGCTGTATGAACTTGAGCCATGCCTATGGGAGTCCTCCCTCAGATGAAGCTGCAATTAATTTATTACACGCAGCGATTGATTTAGGTGTTGAGCATTTTGATACTGCCGCTTTGTATGGATTTGGTAAAAATGAAGCCCTACTAGGTAAAGCTTTAGCTCCACACCGAGATAAAATTTTTTTGGCGAGCAAATGTGGTATGGCGGGCGTTAATGGCAAGCGTGTTATTGATGGGCGTCCACAAACGCTTCGATCAACAATAGAGGCGTCTTTAACTAGTCTAAATACAGAAGTTCTAGATTTATATTACTTACATCGTATGGATAAATCTGTGCCGATTGAGGAGAGTGTTGGCGAGCTCTCGCGCTTAGTTGGTGAAGGAAAAATTAAAGCAATTGGCTTATCTGAGGTATCAGCCGACTCAATAAAGCGAGCAAATAATGTTCATTCGATTGCAGCGGTGCAATCAGAGTATTCGTTATGGACACGTAATCCTGAAATTGCAGTCCTCGAAACATGTAAGCATATAGGGGCTGCTTTTATTGCATTTTCACCATTAGCGAGAGGCTTCTTAACTGAGCAGGTTACCAGTCTAGAGGTACTAGTTGAAGGTGATATTAGACGTGGTATGCCACGCTTTAATGAACCTCATTTTAGCAAAAACAAGCAATTGTTAAGTGCATTAAAATCTATCGCACAAAGCACAAATTTAACACTGGCTCAATTGTGTTTAGCCTGGGTGCTTCATCAAGGTGAGCATGTTCATGTTATCCCTGGCACACAGAATAATGAACATTTAGCCGATAATGTAAGTGCTGAAAAAATTGTACTGTCAGCAGAGCAGTTAACGCAACTATCAGCTTTATTCTCACCGTTCTCAGTTAGTGGTCCGCGTTATCCTGAGGCAACTCAAGCGGAAATAGACACCGAAGAGTTTTAAATGTAGCAATTAAGGTTTTTCGTTTTGAGCTTATTACTAAATGATTTACTCACCCCGCTATATGCGGGGATTTTAATTGCATTCGCTTTTTTTGGATCATTTATTACCGCCGCATTTGGCGCAGGAGGCGGCTTATTACTACTGCTTTCAATGGCCTCTATACTGCCTATGTCAATTGTTATTCCCGTTCATGGCCTTGTTCAGTTAGGCTCTAATGCGACTCGAGCAATAGCAACGTTTAGATACATTGACCTGAATATGTTGGCTTATTTTTCAGTAGGAGGGCTGTTTGGTGCTGTGCTATCGACTACTGTAGTAACACAAATAGCACTTGAGCCGATGAAAATTGTGTTGGCAATATTTATTTTTTATTTGTTGTGGGGCCCAAAGCCTAAATTTAGTGGCACATCACCAAGCGTGCGCTTTATTGCAGGGTTAAGTACTGCCTTTCTCTCTGTATTTGTTGGCGCTAGCGGCCCAATTGTAAGCAGTTACTTGTATACAAACGAGTATGAAAAATTAAAATTTACGGCAACATTTTCAAGCTGTATGGCACTTCAGCATGTATTAAAAGCGGGAGTTTTTAGTGTTGTTGGATTTGCATTTTTTAATTGGCTGCCTTTAATTTTTTGCATGGTTGTCAGTGGTATGCTCGGAACGTTTATAGGTTTACATGTACTAAATAAGATTCCCACATCTAATTTTAAAAAGGGATTACGACTTATTTTGAGCTTTTTATCTCTGCATTTGATATGGCAAGGTGTCCGTTATTTTTATAATTAGTAGAGATAATATAAATAATACCCCCTCGCTGTCACTCATTTTCAGCGAAGGGATATTAACAACCTATTTAATCTAAGTTCTGGTAAGTTAAATTGCTTTAGCTAAGGCAATATGGGAGTCACGCATAATTGCAGAGTGCTCAGCTTTGTCGCCTCCTTCTATTTCTATTTGAGCAAGTCGACCTGAGTTTTCAACAACAAGCTTACAACGCTCCCAACGACGCTCTTTAAAAGCGGTTAGTGCGTGTTCTAACTGAGCATGCTTAGTGAGTTCATCAGCCAGTACAATAGCGTCTTCAATACCTATACATGCACCCGACGCTAAATGAGGTGTCGTTGCATGTACTGCATCGCCAATAAGTACGATTCGGTTTTTATGCCATGCTTCTTTAACTAATAGCCCTTCAAGTGGTCGGTAATCAATTTTAGAGTTTTCATTTAGGTGAGCATGTATTTCTTGTACTACCGGTGCTGAAAATTTGGCTACAAGTGCTTTTAATAAAGGTAAAAAGTCTTTTGGTTCAATATAATTATTTTCAATTTTATCCTCTGTAACAAACATATACATTTCGTTTTTCGACATAGGGTTAACCCCTACTTTAATATGTTCGCCTACCCACATTACCGTGTTATCAATGCCTTCAAGGCGAGGCAGTACGGCTCGCCATACACCTTGGCCTACAAATTTAGGCTTTTCAGCTTCAGGGAATGTGACTTGTCGTACTTTTGAGTACAAGCCATCAGCACCAATAATTAGGTCATATGTTTTTGTTGTGCCATCGGTAAAGGTTACTGTTGCCCCATTTTCGTCT
This sequence comes from Pseudoalteromonas sp. SR44-2, assembly GCF_014163745.1. Taxonomy (NCBI): domain Bacteria; kingdom Pseudomonadati; phylum Pseudomonadota; class Gammaproteobacteria; order Alteromonadales; family Pseudoalteromonadaceae; genus Pseudoalteromonas; species Pseudoalteromonas sp. SR44-2. The sequence goes on from NZ_JACJDW010000003.1 coordinate 33,187, forward strand.
TGTTCAATAGATGAAAATGTACAGCCAAGCCTAACATTGGCATTGGTTTGTTTCGTTTTATTTGCCAAAATTTGTGCAAGTGCTGGTCGCATTATAGCGCCCGCTTTTGGAATATTAGCATTAGCCATTAATGGCGTTGGTATATGGGCCAGGTGCAAACCATGTGGGGCATATATATCTAACCCTTCATGGGCACTGCCTTTTGCTAAAAACTCTTCTAAAATTCCAAGTTGTTGAAAAGCTCGAATTGTAGCTCCACCTAAACTGATCCCAGCTCCTTCTGCTCGCCAGTTAGGATCAATTTCTACCAAATCGACAGCAATATTTTTTTTCTCAAGTTCGATGGCTGCCGACATACCAGAGAAGCCACCACCAATTATTAATACATTAGAAATACACGGGTTCATTTTAGAACTCCTTTATTGTTGTTATATCCACCCAAATTTCATTGTGTTGGTGAATATCTAATTCAATGTTTGTTAAGGCCTGATTTTTACATGGCCCTTGTGTGCAAATACCAGTGCTAATTTCGAATAAAGCGCCGTGAGCAGCACAGACTATTTGATCACTTTTTGAATCTAAGTATTTATCTTTTTTCCAAGGTAATGTGGTATCACCGTAGTGAGGACAGATATCTTTATAGCCATAATACTCCCCATTTTTATGAACTATAAAGAGGCTGTCGCGCCCTAGATTAAGAGGGTCAAAGCCTTTAGCTTGACCCTCTGTAATATCGCTTTTATAGGCGATAAATACTTTACTCATGATTACTCTGGTTTACCGGGAGGTGGGCCCATTGGTGCCCACTTTTCGCGGTACTGAAGCAAGAAAGCTTGCGAATTATCAGCACCCGGCATTGCTTCTCGTGCAGTCCATTCATCATCGTGTAAATCCATATCAGCATCATATTCAATGTTGCAGCCAAACGGACTTTTGAAGTACCAAAACCAGTTTGATCCGAATATATGACGACCTGGCCCCCAAAAGCTTTGATAGCCTTTATTAACTAAGGCAGTACCTGCCTGAGAAACTTCTGTTGGTCCGCTCATATGAAAAGTGAAATGCTCAATACCTTGCATGTGTGGCGGGGTATTTATAAAAAATAATGTGTGGTGATCGTTGGTACCGGCGGGGCGCATAAAAGGACCTACATGGGTAAAACGATCCGTAGTAATAAAGCCTAAACGCTGTGCGTAAAAAGCTTCAGCTTTAACGGCATCCGGTACAAAATACACAACATGAGAAAGGCTACGAGGCTTTGCCTTGAAGTCTGTATTAATACCAATATTGTTTACAGCACGGTTGTTTTCACACCCTGGCGCGTTGACTTTTTCTGCTGGTAGATTCTCGAGCGATTGCCGTATGGTCACTTGAAAACCAATAACAAACCCTAAATCGTCAACAGATTCGATACTGCCATCGTCTAAAGTTGTTACTGTTCGGTCTTTTTCAAGCTCTGTTTTTAAAGCATCTATTGTATACTGATCTTTTACACCGTAAATTGTTTTACGCAGCATTGAACCAGTAGCAAGAGGATTCGGTAATGAGCTGTCATCTGCTTTTTTAATCTCAATACCTGTGCCATCAAGAGCAACAAATCGTGTTTCAGTTTTTTGTGTTAAGCCATAATCTAGTGCGAACTGCTTACAACTCTCGGTGTCTTCAACACCAAAAACAAGCGTATCGGGGCCAATAATATTCATGGTGTGATCCTTATTGTTTTTTTAATTCGTTAAATGTTTCAGCTACCCAATCAGCTATGTACTGACCCGCGTTTGAACTGTTGTCGAAGCTAGAGTGCTGTACACCACCTTCTCGTTCTGTAAAGATTTTTAGCTCACGCTTAGGGCTATTGACTAGTTGCTCAAAGGTGCGCTCGGCCCATTTAAGTGGAATTTGCGAATCTTTAGCGCCGTGAGTGACTAAAAATGGCACTTTAATTTTTTCAATTTGACCATCAAGGTGGACGTTTTCAGCAATTTCCATGAAATCATCCATATTTTTTGCACCCCAAACCCATTGCACATGTGCCCAGTAATGAGGTACGGGGAAGTCACCTTCTTTTTCTAAGCGACGTTTTTGAACGTCACGCCAATCGTGGTTTGCACCCCATACACAGCCTAGGGCAAGTCTCGGTTCATTCGCTACCGCACGAGGGCAGTAATAGCCACCTAAAGAGACACCTTCCATGCCAATTAGCTTGCTATCTACTTCATCATGTTGTTCTAACCAATCAACAACAACACTTGCCCAATGCTCAGTGTCAAAACGAGCATGGAAGTCTTGTAGCTTTAACGCTTCACCTGTACCTGGTTGATCTAAAACAAGTGATGAAACGCCACGTTCTGCTAACCATTGTGGTAAACCAACGCGATATTTCATTTCCTTTGATGAATCTAGGCCGTTTATTTGTATAAGAATAGGGGCAGGGCCTTTAACGCCTTTGGCTTTGACATAAAGAGCACTAAGGTGTTTGCCTTCATAAGGAATTTCCACGCGTTCACAGTTTTCGTGACCCAGTTCGATTGATTTTTGAAAAAGCGAAAGTGAACGTTTATACAGCTCTGTTCTTCCCGAGGCGCCATGTGCTTGAATGCGTTCACAGGTTATAAGGTAGGTTGCAGCGCGATTATATTTGTACCCTGCAGAAAGTAGTCTGCCACGTTCTAGATCTTCTTCAGCAAGACCACATAGTTTATCGGCCATTTTAGCCCACGTGTCTCTAAATGCTTGAACGCCTTCTTTATCTGGTGATTTTGCAGCCTCTTGTAAAGGGCCACACATTTCTTCGATTTCGCCAATGCGAGCGCCCATTTCGATAGCTAAATTTACTGATAAATTCCATACATAATTCGTCGGGAAATACTTAAACATAATAACCTCTTAATAAATTAATGTGTTGTGCTCAACTACTTTTCTAGAAATGCGACAGCTCTGACAAAACCTGCTGAGGCATGTTTAATTTTGTAAGGAAAACATGAAACTAAAAAACCACTACTTGGTAGTGATGCTAAGTTTGCTAGCTTTTCCATTTGCCCATAACCAATGTCGCGACCCGCTTTATGGCCTTCCCAAATGATTGATGGGTCGCCGCTTTCTTCGAAACGTTGTTTAGTGAATTTAAAAGGAGCATCCCAGCTCCAAGCGTCGGTACCTACAACTTTTATACCGCGCTCTAAAAGATACAAGGTGGCTTCGCGGCCCATACCAACACCAGCATCAAGGTAACCAGGCTTACCGTAAACAGAGCCTGCACGGGTATTGACTAAAACGATGTCTAACGGCGATAAGGTGTGATTAATTCGGGCTAGCTCTTTTTCAACGTCTAGGGCAGTAATTACATAACCATCAGGGAAATCTCTAAAATCTAATTTAACACCGCGTTGAAAACACCACTCCAAGGGCAACTCATCAATACCAAAGGCTGGTTTTCCACCATCTGTGGTAGAGGCATAGTGCCATGGTGCATCCATGTGAGTGCCACTATGAGTGGTGATCTCTAAACGTTCAGCCGCCCACGATTCATTTCCTGGGAGTTGATCTTTTTTTAAACCAGGGAACATTGATGACATTTCTGGCCAACCTTGTTGGTGGTCGGTATACTCGATTTTTGGTAATAATGGCGGTGGATCGGTATAGGGGTTATTCTCAAGCGTTACCGATAAATCGATTAATGTGTATTGTGATGGATTAAACATGTGTATTCTCCATTATGGCTTCTTGTTTTATATCTCCAAATATTGACTTGCCCTGCGAGTCTAGTACTCGCATATGAACTGTTTCGCCAGATTGTAAAAAGTCTGTTTGTGGTTTGCCTGTGGCAATCATTTCCTTAGCACGTAGCTCTGAGATACAGGCTTGTCCTTTACTAATATCTGCGTTAGAAACAGTACCTGAGCCAAACACGGTGCCCGCTTTAATAGGGCGAGTTTTAGCGACATGGGCAATTAATTCATGAAAACCAAAAAACATCTCTGTGCCATCAGGCGCACCAAACCATTTGTCGTTACGGTAAACTTCTAGTGGCAGTGAAATACGACCATTGCGCCAGTTTTCACCAAGCTCATCAGGGGTAATAGCAAATGGTGCGAAGCTGGTAGGGCCTTTAGCTTGTACAAAGCCAAAACCTGTTTTCATTTCTCTTGGCCCGAGTGCGCGATAGCTGATGTCGTTAAGCATGACTATTAGACGTATTTTCTCAAGTGCAAACTCTGGACTACTCCCCATTGGGATGTCACCGACCATCACGCCAAATTCGCCCTCAAAATCAAGACCAACTTCGTTACTTGGAGCTGCAATTTTATCATTAGCGCTAAGAAAGCTATCGCCAGCACCTTGATAAACAAGTGGATAAATATCAGCATCTTCGATTGGGTCCAGATGAAATGCTTGCTGCATCAACACGCCATGATTTAAAAAAAGTGAACCGTCTAACCATTGCCAACTACGTGGTAAAGGGGCCATTAATTGAGTGTTACACACTTTATTAATGCCTGTTAGCTCAAGTGCGTTAAGTGCCTCGTAGCGAAGTAAAAGCTTATCTTGTATAGCAGGCCATAAATCTAGTGCCTCTTGGAGCGTGCCGGCTAGGTCGCTAATGTCTACGTAGTCAGTTAGATCCTTAGAGACTAATACAAGCTGACCATCTGGTTTTGAATTATTAATTGTTGCAAATTTCATTGTGTGTCCGCAGATGTTGTTAAACTTTGGTTTAAGTTATATTAATACTTCATTTGCAATTGATGAAATTGAATGTTTAGATAGGTTGTATCAATAATTTTAATACTTAAAAATAATCAAAATTTAAAAATCAGCAGTGGACCAATGTTATGAGATTTGAGCATTTAGATTTAAATTTACTGGTTGCATTAGATGTTTTACTAGAAGAAAAAAACATAACCAAAAGCGCTAAGAGACTGCATTTATCGCAGTCTGCTATGAGCAGTATTTTGGGTAGAGCACGTGCCTTTTTCGAGGATGACTTGTTAGTGCAAGTTGGTAAAACTATGCAACCGACCCCTTTTGCGCTTGAAGTTCAAGTACCAATTACTGAAGTACTGACAACCATTAGAGGCGGGATTATTGGTAAGCGATTTAATGATCCATTAAAAAGTGAACGTCATTTCAAAATTGTTGCATCGGATTATGTTATTCAAGTTTTGTTTTCTAGTATTTTAACCGAGCTTGCTACGTTAGCTCCATTATTGACGTTTGAGTTTTTATCGCCGTTTTCGCATGAAGTTAGTATACTTACCAAAGGAGGAGCCGATTTATTTATAGCACCGGAATCGGTAATGCTTGATGGTTACCCTAGTTCATTACTTATGGTTGATGAACTTGCATGTGTAGTCGATATGGATAACAAGTTAGTTGTTGGTGATGTAATTTCAGCTGAACAAGTTGGCAGTATGGGGCATGTGTCGGTAGGTTTTGCACGAACAAGTCATTTAAGTATTGAAACATGGTTAACGGAGACGATGGGAGGAAGTCGAAAAGTTGATATTATTACAAATGACTTTTCTACTATGATTTATACTTTGAAGGGGACTCAACGCGTAGCTATTTTACCAAAAAAGTTTGCCAATATACACGCACAAAAGCATGGTTTAAAGGTAGTTTCATTTCCCTTTGATACACCCCTTTTAGTTGAATCAATGATGTGGCACCCTACACTTGATAACGACCCTATACACCGGTGGTTAAGAGAAAAAGTAATTTCTACTGCACAAAACTTATAAAAAAGTCGCCTTAATAGGCGACTTATAGTTTTATATAATTAGGTCAGTGCTTTAATTCATACCGATTCAAATCTTGAGCTATTGATATCGTCCCTTTGTATTCACCTTGCACTTGCTTGGTATAAAAGTCGATTTCCTCTGAAGTATCTAACCCTGGCGCCATATGAGTAATGACGAGTTTTTTTACGTCTGCTGCTTTAGCCAGCTCACCGACCTGCTGAGGAGATAAGTGATGCTTTGAAAGGTGCCTATGAATACCTTTAAATTTTTTCTCTGGCATACGAGGATTCGTTTTCTTAATTTGATTAACGGTATGATCAATATCCATCATCTCACTAACTAATAAATCAACGCCGTTTGCGAGTTTTTCTACGGCCTTACTAGGGCCCGTGTCACCAGTGTAAACAGCAGTATAACCATCATCCAGTGTAAACTTAAACGATAAAGCTTGAAACTTGTTCCATTCGTCACTGCCTTTTGGCCAGCTATAATGAGTGTTTCTAATTACATTTAGAGTAAAGTCATCAAATTTAATATCTGAGCCATCTTGAACCTCAATTACTTTAATATTGTTATTTGCAGGAGCTGGAACTTGACCAGGAACACCATAATGACCTAATGCACCGTAAGTCATGTATTTAAAAATACCATCAACGGTTTGCTGAGTACCTGGCGGGCCATATATAACAAGGTCATTATTAGCACTTGTTTGCCACCTTAAGCTAATAATTGCAGGCAAACCACCTGTGTGATCAAAGTGAAGGTGACTTAAAAATATAGCATCCACATCCTTTATATTAAGGCCTGCTTTTGCTAATTGCCCTGCAGTTCCATCACCCGCATCTACTAAATAGGTATTACCATTAACAAGCATCGCATTAGCTGGTTGAGAGTGTTTTGCATTAGGAATAGGGCCTGCCATCGTACCTAGAGTTATCCACTCATTTTTTGTTTCGCTTGCGTTACCGTTAAACGTAAATGCTAAACAGCCTAAAGATAGAAATAAATTAAATAAAATACTACTTTTTTTCATTGTGTGTGCTCTCTTAATAGAAGTCATATTTAAATGTAATGCCGTATGTTCTTGGTTTTTCATAGGTTGATACCATGGTATTGCCACCATTTGCAAATAACTGTGATGTTGCTTTTATCTCTTCGTCAGTTATGTTTCTCACATATGCGAGAATTGACCACTTATCATTTGCTGAAAATAATTGCATAGAAGTGTCTAAGGTAATAACATCTTCAGCACGCTGTGATGGTAAGAAGTCAAAGCCAACCCAACGTTCGTCGCGGTAACGAGCATCAAAAGACACCGATGCCGAATAACCATTATTAAACTCTAAGTAATGGTTAATACTTGCAGTTAAAGAAAGTGATGGCGAGTTTCTGCCTTCCTTACCTGAACAGTTGACATTATATGTGGGCTCCCCATCAGTCATGCTTATTACCGTTGTGTCACAACCAGTCACAACATTTACAGCTTCGTCTGGCGTTTTTTGAAGGTAACTAAACTCTTCAATCTCATTTTTTAGGTATTGAATATTACCTTTGATTCGTGTTGCTTCAGTCAGTTGATAAAGAATATCAACTTCAACGCCTTTAATACTTGATTGACCTATATTTTCAGTAAAGAACGCGGAATTACCATTACCATCAATACCAAAGTGACTTGCCTGTTGATCTTCATAATCCCAAATAAATGCCTCAGCATTGATTTGTAAATAATTATCTAAAAATCTATTTTTAGAACCAAATGTCCATGCATTTATATACTCAGGTAAAAACTCTTCACGACCTGCTGTTGGACTAAACCCTCCTGAACGATAGCCTGTTTCGTAACTAGTGTAGAGTAAATTACTATCAGCAATATCGTATTCTATTGCTGCTCGATACGTTATTTCGTCATTTTCTTGAACACGGTCAATTTGTGTTTGGTTAATGAAAAGCAAGTTTGCACGCAGGTTATCTGGCGCACCAGGAAACAACGGAATTTGGCCATACGGAACAGGACCTCGGTTAGCTATAGGAGCTCCTTCTGGCAAATCAGCTGGATCAATAGATGCAATTGTTTCTGCAACAGTTGCACCAACAGGAATAACTGGCGCACCGTCACAATTAGGGATTTCTGGTCCGCCAGGGTAGGCTGGTAAATCTCTAATACATAAATTTAGAAATACATCCGCTTGTCCCTGGAATTCTTTTTTATCTTTGGTCCAACGCACAGCACCAACGAGTCTAAGATCTTCAGAGATGTGATATTTACCATGAACAAAAAACGCGGTTGACTTTGTACTGGAGTTTTCAATATCTTGCGTTGATTGCAGGCTGTATTGGTTAAATGAGGCTAGACCATCAACTTTTTCATCAAAGTAAAAGCCACCCATAATTAAATCAAGCGCCCCTACGGTTGTAGAGAAACGAGCTTCTAAACTAGATTGCTGGTGATTTTCTTGATTAATAGCTGCTTGGAAAGCGGGATTATTAAATAAAACGTCAACCGTATTCTCTCTATAAGCCGGAATAATTGTTAGATCACCCAATGATGTTGCAACGTTTAACTCTGCCGATACCCCCATATACTCGTTGTCTATATAAGGGTCATATAGGGGAGTGATAGAAGTAAATGCTGGCGAGGTTATTTGGCCTGTGTAGTATTCAACTGCAGCTGGTGTACCTGGGCCTGTATGAGGAGCTGATACGTTATCTGGAGCAGGATTGAAGTTGTAACCTGGAATATTTTTTGGGTGGTTATTACTTCCTTGGAGTGGGAATCCGTAACTACCTTCAAATGAAGGTGAATTACCATTGCCTTTTGTTGTTGAGTAATCTGCAGTGACGGTAAGGTTTACATCTTCTGAAAACTCACCAAATAAACGTGCGCGGAATGCGGTATCATCTGTTGCCGCTGTACCATCATCGTTGTAGCCGTCATTTTTAGTTTTGCCAATCGCAAAACGAGCTGCCCAGTCATCGCTTATTGGTAAATTGACAGCACCAGAAGCTGTTATTGTTCCATAGTTAGCAGCACCAATAGAAATATTGCCAAATGTCTCACCAAGTTCAGGTTTTGTTGAAATAACATTGATCGCACCCGCTGTTGCATTTCGGCCATAAAGAGTGCCCTGAGGTCCCTTTAAAACCTCTATACGTTCTACATCTAAAAATGATGCCGTTGTGGCTGTTGGGCGCCCTAAAAATACACCGTCTACGTTAAATGCTAAAGCAGCATCTGTGTATGCATTTACAGCAAAGTTACCAACGCCTCTGACAAAAAATACAGTATTAGAGCCGCCACCAGAGACAACATTGAGTGCAGGTGATATTTTATTAAGCCCTGTTGCATCGGTAACACCGATGCGTGATAGTTCTTTACCTGTTGCGGCATCAATAGGTACAGCCACATCTTGTAAACTTTCTGTTTTTCTAAGTGCTGTAACCGTTATTAACTCAATACCACTATCTGCTTTAGGTTCTGTAGTTTTTTCGGCAGTTTGAGCCGAAATAGCTAAAGGTGCTAAACATGCAGTCAGAATACATGAACGTAAATACGATTTGTTCATAGTTCTATCCTTATAATTGTGTGTGTAAAAGCGTTTTACTAATAACTTGTTAATACAAGTGACGAGATTGCGATGTGTGTGCAACGCAAAAGTAAAGATAAAGTAAAAACTGCATATCAAGTTAATTGATTTTTATGATTGAAGTTACCTATTTCATAGATACATGAGAGAGCTAGGCACTCTAGCGAGGAAAGGTGATAAAAAAGGTAATTGCAATTAACTATTTATTTACGTGATACATTCTATCTAAATATTAAATTCTACAATTGGAAACTTTCAACACATAGTGGAGCCTTCGGGTTTGTATTTAATGACCCGACAACACACTAAGCAAAACACACAATAATTAAAGGAAGTTTTTATGAATACTATCTCGCCCACTGTGGCTTCTACTAAACACGGTATTATTTTAATTTTAGCGGCTATTATGCCTGTTATGGCAGTCATCTCCCTTGTTCCTGTGCTGCCTATGTTACTTGAAGAGTTTAAGCAAATTAGTGGTTATGAGGTTTTAGTGCCTATTGCTATGACTATTCCTGCACTCTGTGTTGCTGTCTTCTCTCCAATTGCGGGGTCTCTTTCTGATAAGTTTGGCAGGAAGTCGCTCCTTATTTTTGCTCTGTTAATATACAGCGCTGTTGGGGTATTACCTTATTTCTTGGAAAGTTTATCTCATATAATAGTATCTCGTATTTTTTTAGGTATTACAGAAGCGGTTATTATGACAATTGCTACCGCATTAATTGCTGACTACTTCATAGGAAAAGAAAGACAAAAATGGATTTCTATACAAATAGCGTCAGTGAGCTTAAGTGCTATTTTTCTCATTGCACTTGGCGGTATGTTGGGTGAAGTATTGGGTTCAAGAGGCCCATTTGTTTTATACTTACTTGCCTTGCCTGTTGCTTTGCTGGTTGCTTTAAACTTATTTGAACCTAAAGTAAGAGCAAATGAAGACAAACAACTCACGGGATTCCCTGTAAAAAAAGTACTGCCTCTATTATTTATAACACTATTTGTTGGTATTATTTTTTATTCTATGATTGTAAAACTAGGTGAAGTACTGTCGATTAGTCAGACAGTGACGCCCGCTATTATTGGCGGAATAGGAGCTTTAGCAAATATAGGTGTTGCATTAGGTGCATTTTGTTACGGAAAAATTAAGCATATCTCAGGGCCACTTTTATTATGTGTTGGTTTTGGTTTAAGTGCCTTTGGTTACTTTGCAACAGCAGTGTCTTCTTCAATTGTAATTTCATCAATAGCTATTTTTATTGGTTGCTTGGGTTTTGGCTCTTTATTACCAACGACTTTAACATGGGTATTAAAGCTACTCCCTGAAAATGTACGTGGTAAAGGAACTGGGATGTGGACGGGTATGTTCTTTTTAGGTCAGTTTACAGCACCTATTGTTGTAACTTTACTTCAAAAAACATTGGACTCTTTGAGTGCTGTGCTTGTGCTAATTGCTATTTGTTGTGCAATTGCATCGCTGGTCGCTGCACTAAAAAGTAAAGGTGCAAGAGATTTAAAGTGTGATGATACAAATAAGGCACCTGTTTGAACATTCAATGGACCTAAATTCAATCTCTTAACTCCAATGAATAGAGCTTAATTGTTTCAAGCATTGATTTAGCCGCGATAGATAAAGACGTGATAGGTTTAGAAATAACGCCTACACGTCTTGCAATAATAGGGGAATTTATTTCTCTGCATATTACGCCTGCTTCTAATGCTTGCTCTTTGCAAAGTGCAGGTACAACAGCCACTCCTAAATCATTACTCACCATCCTTATAACTGTCGCTAACTGGTGCGCATCAAATGCAGGGTTGAGTGCAATGTTATGCTGCGAGAGAGTGTCTTCAATTAGCCCTCTGACAGAAGAGGGACTTTGCAGAGTAATTAACTCAAACTTTAGTAGCTCCGACCAACTAATACTATGGCACTTAGCAAGCGGATGAAATTGAGGTAAAACCACAATAAATTGATCGTTATACAGCGGATGAAATACTAAGTCACCATTATGTTTAGGCTCAAATGAAATACCGAGTTCCACCAAGTCAGCATTTACCAAGTCAATAACCGTATCAGATAACACATCGTCCACTGAGAGTTTTATGTTTGGGTACTTTGTATGAAAACGCTTAATTATTTTTGGCAAAATTGAACTGGCAAAAGAGGGCATGGCTGCGATAGATGTATGCCCAAGATCCAGTGCAAATCGCTTATTCATCTCTCGTTCTGCTGCGTCTATTTGGTTTAATAAGTTTTTAGCGACAGGTAAAAATGCTTTACCTTCTTGGGTGAGTATTAATGTACGTGTTGTGCGAGTTAATAATTTACCGCCCAAGCTCTCTTCTAAATTTTTGATACTTAAACTAAGCGCGGGTTGCGATAAGTGTAATTTAGCTGCGGCTTCTACAAAGCTTAGGCTGGAAGCCACCTGCGTAAATGCCTTCAATTGTCTTATATTCATTTATAAGAAAAACTAATTAATAAAACATAATTATAAAATTAACTATATCTTGCTTTGTTGTCAAACTAATAAATACATTCTTAATTTGGACTTAAACAATGGCTGGATTTAATAAAGTAGTAATTACGTATTCTCAAGCGCTTGAAGGACTTGAAGACGGTATGACCGTTTTAGCTGGTGGCTTTGGCTTATGCGGTATACCAGAGAATTTAATTAAGGAAATACAAAAAAAAGGTACTAAGGGGTTAACGCTTGTGTCGAATAACTGTGGTGTTGATGACTTTGGTTTAGGATTGCTGCTAGCAAAACGACAAATCAAAAAGATCATTGCGTCTTATGTTGGTGAAAATGCAGAGTTTGAGCGACAAATGATGTCTGGTGAACTGGATGTTGAATTGACACCTCAAGGTACATTAGCCGAAAAAATGCGTGCCGGTGGTGCCGGTATTCCTGCCTTTTTCACCGCAACGGGTTATGGAACTCAGGTTGCACAAGGAAAAGAAGAACGTAACTTTAAAGGTAAAACCTACATTTTAGAAGAATCGATAAAAGGTGACTTTGCCATTGTAAAAGCGTGGAAAGCCGATACGTATGGTAATTTAGTTTATCGAAAGACAGCACGTAACTTTAACCCTTTGGCGGCTACAGCGGGGAAAATTACGGTGGCAGAGGTTGAAGAGATTGTAGAGGCAGGACAATTAAATTCAGATGAAATTCATACTCCTGGCATTTACGTGGATCGTATTATTAAAGGTTCATTTGAAAAACGTATAGAACAACGCACTATTCGTGCTTCGCAAGCTGAAGGAGTGTAACAATGGCTTTATCTCGTGAACAATTAGCAATGCGTGTTGCGCAAGAATTACAAGATGGATACTACGTAAACTTAGGTATTGGTATTCCAACGCTGGTGGCGAACTATGTGCCTGAAGGCATTGAAGTGATGCTTCAATCTGAAAATGGATTGTTAGGTATGGGGCAATTTCCAACAGAAGATGAACTTGATGCTGATTTAATCAATGCAGGTAAACAAACGGTAACAATGGCTACGGGCGCCTCAATTTTTGATAGTGCAGAGTCGTTTGCCATGATCCGTGGCGGGCATGTTGATTTAACCGTATTAGGTGCCTTTGAAGTAGATGTGAATGGTAATATTGCGTCTTACATGATCCCTGGTAAGTTAATTAAAGGGATGGGAGGCGCTATGGATTTAGTGGCGGGTGCTGATAATATTATTGTCACAATGACTCATGCATCAAAGCATGGTGAATCAAAGTTATTAGCAAATTGTACATTGCCATTAACAGGTAAAGGTTGTATTAAAAAAGTATTAACTGATTTAGCTTTTATAGAAATTAAAGACGGTAAATTTCATTTGTTAGAAAGGGCGCCGAATGTCTCGGTAGAAGATATTCAACGGTTAACAGCAGGTGAGCTTGTTATTCCTGAGTATGTACCAGAAATGGACTTGCCCGAGGTGGTAGCATGAAGGCTGTTATTGTGGCAGCCAAAAGAACTGCAATTGGCGGTTTTGGACAAAGTTTGGCAAGTCTGTCAGCCATTGAAATAGGCAGTCAGTTACTTAAAACCGTTCTTGATGAAACACCTCAAGTAAAGCCACACATTGAGGAGGTAATTTTAGGGCAGGTGCTAACAGCAGGTTGTGGTCAAAATCCAGCAAGGCAAACAGCACTTAATGCTGGACTACCTATTAGTGTGTCTGCTTTTACTATTAATCACGTATGTGGCTCAGGACTAAAAGCGGTGCAATTGGCTGCGCAATCAGTTCTTTGCGGCGATGCTAAAATGGTGGTTGCAGGTGGGCAAGAAAGTATGTCTCAGGCAGCGCACGTATTACCCAATAATAGAGTACCTAAAAAATTAGGTGATTTATCACTGGTTGATAGCTTAATAAAAGATGGGCTGTGGGATAGTGGTGAAAATATTCATATGGGAGTAACCGCCGAAAATATTGCCGAAAAATTTTCGGTTTCACGAGAAGCACAAGATAAATTTGCAGTTCATTCACAGCAAAAAGCAGCACATGCTATTAGTAGTGGTTTATTCAAAGATGAAATTGCCCCTATTCATATTGTAAAACGTGGAGGCGATATCCAGAGTTTTGATGTTGATGAATCAGTAAAAGCTGATACACAAATTATAAACCTTAGTAAGCTTAGGCCTGCGTTCAAAAAAGGTGGCTCAGTTACTGCCGGAAATAGTTCTACTATAAATGATGGTGCAGCGATGGTTGTGGTAACCACAGATGACCATGCCAAAGAGCTAGGTTTACCTATTTTAGCTGTGATTGAAGCTACCGCTTGTGAAGGCGTTGATCCGCTTTATATGGGGGTGGGGCCTATAGCCGCTACGCAAGCCGTGTGTAAAAAAGCGGATTGGCAAGTCGGTGATATTGATCTAATTGAGGCTAATGAGGCATTTTCAGCCCAAGCGCTGCATGTAACTAATGAATTAGGGCTTGATCCTAAAAAATTAAATGTAAATGGGGGGGCGGTAGCTTTAGGCCACCCCATAGGTGCTTCAGGTTGTCGTATTTTAGTCTCGCTGATATATCAAATGCAGCGAGCTAATAGAACAAAAGGGTTAGCAACACTTTGTATTGGTGGTGGTATGGGCATTGCTATGTTGGTTTCGCGTGAGCGCACAAAGGCTTAATAAGTTGTAATATTTAAAGGCCGTCTTTATTAGCAAGCTTCATACCTTACAGAATATGGCTCATTCAATGTGTAAGAGTGAGTAACACTCCTGCGCAGGTTATTTATTTGCGTGCGAAATAACAGTGAGTATGTTTTTAAGCTCTGTTCGGTGATAGTTTCGATCGTAACCGAGTGTTGCTTGTGCATGCTCACGCATAATTCCTTCAGCACGAGCACCTTGGCGAGAAAGCATTGCATGAAATACGTGGTGATGTTGCTGATGGGCAAATGCAAAGCGTTTAAACTCTTTTTGCATATTATTTTTGTCGATGGCAAGCGCGCTTACCGATGCAAATGGTAGGTGCTCATTTTTAGATAGTGCAGCCTGGATAGCCAAGTTACCCGACGCTTCAATAATTAGTAGATGAAAACGGCGGTTCATATCATGGTAGGTTGCTAAGTCATCTTCAGTTAGCTCGGCCCCTTCAAATAATAAATCACCACAAGTAAGCAGGGATTGCATTTCATGTTTTTGTTCTTCATTAAGGCCGTTTTCAGCAGCTTGTCGAGCAGCTAGGCCCTCTAATACTCCTCTTACTTCAATAGCGCCTTCAATTTCAATTGGTGAGACTGAGCGAACTTCGTAGCCACGCCTAGGAAGTTTGGTCAACAAACCCTCTTGTTCAAGTGTTCTAAATGCAATTCGTACCGGCGTTCTTGAAACACCTAGACGTTCAGAAGTGGCAATTTCAACTAGCCTTTCTCCGGTTTTTAGTGCTCCAGTTAAAATCATTTGTCGCAATGTGGTTACTGCATTTTGGCCTGACTTAGTCATAAAAAATTACCTTAATTACTTTTTAAACTGGATCCAATTAGGAATCTACACTGCATATAGTCATTGAAATAGTGTGAATTTACAACTAAAGCGTGACTAAAAGTACAAAAAAGAAAATTATATGGATCCAATACGTGCGTATTTGTTTCATTTATCTTGTTTATTAG
The DNA here is from genome assembly GCF_014163745.1 of Pseudoalteromonas sp. SR44-2. NCBI lineage: Bacteria > Pseudomonadati > Pseudomonadota > Gammaproteobacteria > Alteromonadales > Pseudoalteromonadaceae > Pseudoalteromonas > Pseudoalteromonas sp. SR44-2. Next base: position 48,624 of record NZ_JACJDW010000003.1, read on the forward strand.
TTTATATTGGATCCAATGACAACAAAAACACAACAGGAGATCAAGGTATGGCTAAGCAGACCTTTATTAAAAATACATGGTATGTGGCGGCAATGAGTGATGAAATCAATCACAAAAAACCACTCGGCCGAAAAGTGTGTGATCAAAGTATTGCTTTTTATCGTCAGGCGGATGGAAAAGTAGCTGCGGTGCTAGATTTTTGTCCACACCGTGGCGCAGCTTTATCTTTAGGATATGTTGAGGACGGCTTGCTTGTATGCGGCTATCATGGTCTAAAAATGGGTGAGGACGGTAAAACAAAAGAAATGCCGCTGCAACGTGTGCAGAAATTTCCGTGTATGAAGTCATTTGCAGTTGAGGAGCGCTTTGGTTTTATCTGGGTTTGGCCTGGTGATAAAGAGGCTGCAAATACAGATCTTATCCCACATTTACCTTGGGCTGAAGATGATGCTTGGGCCTATGGGGGGGGGTTATATCATATAAAATGCGACTATCGTTTAATGATCGATAATCTAATGGACTTAACTCATGAAACCTACGTTCATGCTAGTAGTATAGGTCAAAAAGAAATTGATGAGTCTCCGGTGCAAACTAAAGTAGAAGGCGATAAAGTTTTTTGTCGCCGTTATATGGAGAATATTATGGCACCGCCATTTTGGCGAACTGCTCTGGAGGGAAATGGGCTTGCATCGGATACACTAGTAGACCGTTGGCAAATTTGTCGCTTTATGCCGCCATCACATGTAATGATTGATGTGGGTGTAGCACATGCTGGTTATGGTGGTTTTGATGCACCAAAAAATAAAAAAGCGAGCAGTACAGTGGTTGATTTTATTACTCCTGAGACTGAAAATACGATGTGGTACTTTTGGGGGATGGCACGTAACTTTAATGCCCAAGACGCTACATTAACTGATAAAATTAGAGAAGGGCAAGGCAGTATTTTCCAAGAAGATTTAGAGGTATTAGAGCGTCAGCAGCAAAATCTGAAGAATTTCCCGCAATTTGATCTTTTAAAGCTTGATATAGATGCAGGTGGTGTTCAGTCGCGACGTATCATTGAGCGTTTAATTGATAAAGAAATAAATGCGAAAAATATATCTACAGACGAGCTACCGCTCCAATCAGTAACATTTTAACAAAGGGAATTAGGATGATTTCAGTTATTGTTAAAAATGTGGTCGTTGAAGCAAAGGCAGTTGTTAGGCTCGTACTTGGATGCGCTGACAATGAGGATTTGCCACCATTTGAGGCAGGTGCACATATTGATATAAAGCTACCAAATGGTTTGCTTCGTCAATATTCTCTATGTCGGTTACAGTGCGACCCACGTTACTACGAAATTGCAGTATTAAAAGATCCTCAATCTCGTGGTGGATCAGCAGAGGTACATAGCCTACAAATAGGGGATAGAGTCGAAGTAAGTGAACCAAAAAATCACTTTTCATTGCTGAATCCAAAGAAAAATACATTACTGATTGCAGGTGGAATAGGGGTTACGCCATTATTAACGATGGCTCAAACATTACATAGTTTAGGGACACCTTTCGCATTTCACTATTGCGCTAAATCTTCTGAAACTGCAGCATTTGTTGAAGCATTAAAATTAGGGTCGTTTAGCGATAAAATAGCGTTTCACTTTAGCCAAGAATTGCAATCGGGTCGTATGGATGTAGAACAGGTGCTAAGTGAGCATATTCATGATATTGACTTGTATATATGTGGCCCTGCTGAGTTTATAACATATGTATTAAATCATGCTCGTTTGCTGGGTTGGTCTGAGGAGAGATTGCATCGAGAGTACTTCGCCGCACCAGTGGTTGCTGAAAATATTTCAAAAGACACGTCATTCACTATAAAAATTGCTAGCTCAGGTAAACAGTTTACTGTAGGCGAAGGGCAGTCTATCTCTCAAGTGCTAGAGGTTAATGGGATATTTATACCAGTTGCGTGTGAATCAGGAGTTTGTGGCACTTGCCAAACTGGTGTAGTGGAAGGCAATCCGGAACATCGCGATGTTTTTTTAACAGACAAAGAAAAAGCACAAGGCAAGTTGATTATGCCGTGTTGTTCAAGAGCAAAAACAGGGTCCATAACACTCGATTTATAAATACACTTACACGTATAAAACGATTTATAATTACTTTTATACGTGTAACCCGTATCAGCAACGCATAATTTAGGCTTTCCCACGAAATGCCGAGATACAGCTTGCTAGAATTACAAAGCCTAAAGACACGTTAAACGCGAGTGAAATTGTACTCATTAAAGCATGACTATGTTGCGCTGAAAACGTGCTGTCCCCTAAGTAATAATGCACAATTAAATTTACCAAGCTCATTCCAAATAAATTACCAATTGTTCGTGATAAATTCATGGAAGAAGAGGCTACGCCTAACTCATTCTTATCTACAGCACCCATAATTGCATTATTGTTAGGCGTTGAGAATAAGCCAAAGCCAATACCTAACAATAACAGTGAGCCACTTATGTATGTGATACTTGAGTCCATAGATAACAGTGATAGTAAAAAAAAGCTGACCATAACAATTATACAGCCAAATGTAGCTATTATGCGTGGCTGTAATTTATCTGAAAGTTTACCAGACAATGGTGCCATAATGGCCATAGAAACCGCTTGCAGTAACACGATTTGGCCAGCATGAGAAGGACTTAACCCTTTAATATATTGCAGATATAAGCTTAACAAAAAAGCCAATGAAAAATTACTGGCGTACATTAAAAACGATGTAGACAGCGATAAGCTAAATACTCTGCTTTCTAAGAACATTTGTACTCTGATTAATGGTCGCCTGCTTTTACTTTGGTGAATAATAAATAATCCTAAGCTTATTACCGAAAGTAATGTTAAACCCCATCCAGTCATAGTGGGTAAATCACTGAGTCCTAATACTAAACATATTGCAAAGAGTGAGAAAAGCGCAGTACCCCACCAGTCAAACGAGGATTTTTTATCGTTTTTCCACTCACCATGTAAAAAAAGTTTAATAGCAAGTAGTAGCAGAAGGACAAGCGGAATTTGAGAGTAAAATACAGCCCGCCATCCCCATATTTCGGTGAGCCAACCGCCTATTGCAGGGGCTGCACTTAAGCCTATATACACACACGCTGCAGAGGTGCCCAGTGCCATGCCTCTTTTATTATCTGGCGTAATAGAAGTAATAATTGCAACACCAATACCAAAAATCATGGCACCTGCAGCGCCTTGTACAAAACGCCAAAAAAGTACCCATTCAATTGATGACGCAATAGCACACATCAGTGATGCTAGTGCATTTAGGCCTAAACCAAATGCATATACTCGTTTTCGACCATAGTTATCGGCTATTTTCCCGCAAGGCAGCATAAATATCACGCTACTAAGTAAGTAAAGGGTCGGCATCCAACCAATCATTTTAGCGCTTGCTTGTAAATCCTCTGCAAGATTTGGAATAGCTATGTTGACGCCGGCCATGCCGAGAGGTCCGATAATAGATCCGCTGCATACAATTATAAGCGCGATGGTAGTAATAGGGAGTTTAAACAAATATGATCCTTAAACGCATAGACTATAAAAATAATAAAAGGTGGTGTTTGAGAACATGGGTTTTTTAATGTGTTTATTATTGCCAATAGCAACAGAGGTAGCAAGCTGGTCTACTAAGTATCTACGTAATTTTTAATTAGCGTATTTTTGGTCCAATATGATGAGGTATTACTTTGTAGGCCATTGAAAAAGTAATACCGTATTTTTTTAATATAAATAAAACAAGCCTTTAAGCTTCACATAAGCGCTTAATTATTCGCCTAGCGTGATTTGCACCGGTATCAACATGGATATCAATCATAGGTTGCCCTTTAAAGTGCTTCATTGATTTGTGTTGCGCTTCAATAACCACTTTGTCTTCATTGAACGTGTAACGAGTTTGCTCTACTACTTTTTGTTTTACGTTTTCAATATCAGTTGTTGGGTTTGTTGATATAGTCCAAAAATAATGACATGTTTCTTCTGTCTCTGGAGTTATGCAATGTAAGCCACGCATATGAAAGCCGCCACGGTTAGGGTTAGTTACCGATTCACTGTTTGCGTCAATACCGCCAGTCCATATCCTTAAATGTGATGGATAGAATTCAATTTCTTGCCAGCGATCTATTTTATCTTTAAATGGATAAGCAGCTGTATATGTTGGTGGCGGGGTTGAATTTGGCATGTAACGTTTTACGGTCACTTTATCACCTATAGCTTCTACATCCATTTGTGCATGCATATGCGTTTTAGCGTCACCACCAATAGTTTTAAGGTGCACGTAACCTAGGTGGCTAAGATCGAGTAAGTTGTCATGTATGAGTTGAAATGGTGCTTGGTAGTGATATACATCACCATCGTAAACATATTTTTCGTCAGAATGATAAAGATAGCGAGGTGGGTCTTGAACAGGAGTTGAGCCTTGCTCTGAACCAAACCAAATCCAAATTAAATCATCTTGCTCTTTAAGTGTAAAAGGCATTACTTTTGCTTTTCTTGGAACTTTTTTTTGCCCTGGTACTTCAAGACATTGGCCTTGGCCATTAAATAATAGACCATGATAACCGCATCTCAATCCTTCTTTTTCAAGTGTTCCCATCGATAAAGGCAGTTGGCGATGGCAACAACGATCTTCAAGTGCGCTAGCATGGCCTTGTGCATCTCTAAACAAAACGATAGGGGTGTTTAATAAAGTGCGCGCTAGTGGCTTATCTGTTAACTCTTTGCTTAGTGCTGCTAAATACCACATATTAAGAGGAAAGGGTGTTTTAGCGTCCGAATTAGTTTGTGTATGTGTGGTCATAAGTGTCTCGTGTAAAGTTTAGTATCTAAAATTTTCTCTATAAATCTAGAGTTAAAGAATCGCTTAACGCTCTTGAACAACAGGGTGTGAACCTATCGTTTTTTGCCTTTTCATCAACAGTAAAAAATTCATCTCTGTGGTCAGGTATACCGCATGTCACAGAGGTAACGCATGTTCCGCAAATTCCCATTTCGCACGATACGTCTAACTCAATACCCGCTTCTTCAATTGCTTCTAGTGCGGTTTGCTCTGCAGAAACATCAATTTCTAAGCCTGAGCGGCTCAAAATGAGCTTAAACGGAATGTTTTCAGAACTCTCAGCTTTAGGTTCTGCTTTAAAGTTTTCTTTGTGTAAGTACTCGTCTTTCCAGTGGTTTGACTTTGCACTGTCAAAAATATATTGCATATAAGTTGCTGGGCCACATGTGTATAAATGAGTATTCGTTTTAAATTCACCAATAAGTTCTTTGGCATCTTTTTTTGGTTGGGTTGAAAAGTGAAAAAATACCTTTTCAGAAAATGAACACTCTAGCAATTCTTGATAAAAAGCAGCCTCTACGGGGGATTTAGCATGATAATGAAGCTCAAAATCAACGCCGTTAATATCAAGCTCTCTTGCCATTGAGATTATCGGAGTAATGCCTATACCGCCTGCGAATAATAGTGCTTTATTATGAGTTAAATTGAGTGCAAAGAGGTTGCGAGGATCAGAAATTGATAATGTATCACCGACTTGCACATCAGAGTGAAGTGCAATTGAGCCTCCTCGTGAATTGGCATCTTTTAATACCGCTATTTTATAAAACTCATCGGATTGAGGATGGCTGATAAGTGAGTACTGACGAGTTATTTTATCATTAAGCACCACATCAATGTGGCTACCCGCATCAAATTTAGGTAAAGCTTGCCCATTTATAGGTACTAGCTCAAAACTGACAGTATTAGGTGTTTCAACCTTTTTACTGCGTACGTTTACTGAAAACATAAAGTTCCTAATGTTTGTTACTTTATGTTTATAATGTTGAATTATAGTTGAGGTGTCAACTATAATTTGGGTGTAGAGATTAACTTAGTGTTAACGTTATGAATGTAAAACTCTTAGATCGTAATAAGCAATGATCATAAATAGTTTTAATCTCAAGATTTACCTAGTAAAATTTATTTATACCTAAAAATTGGAAAAACCAATGCCTTCTAAACCCAAAGAACCTAGTGCTAAGCAGCTAGATCTTGAACGTTATATACCTGCGCTTGTAAATTTTCTTTCTAATAAACTCTCAAGTGGTGCATCTGTATGCTATCGAAAAAACTTTAATGTAGGCGTTATTGAGTGGCGTGTATTAGCGATGCTGAAAGTAGAAACTAACATTTCTGCAAATCGTATTTGTCAGGTGATTGGCCTAGATAAAGCAGCTGTTAGTCGAGCTTTAAAACAATTACAAACGTTAGGCCATATTAGCTTTATAAAAAATGCTAAAGATGGTCGTTCATCATTAGCAAAGCTGACGGAAAAAGGTGAAAAGTTACATGATAAAATTCTCTATGTAGCTTTAGAGCGAGAAAGATTGTTATTACAAGGGGTTTCACAAAAAGAGCTTGATACACTTATTGAGGTATTGTTAAAACTAAATAAAAACATTAAGCAAGTAAATGAGTTTAAGGTAAGTAATACCACATAGGGACTCTTTGTTGTGATTCAATAAAACCGGACACTAATTTAGGTGGTATTATTACCACTCAATCTAAACTAATGTAAAGTTATACACTTGCTAAGAAGTGGTCTATTTTAACTGAAAATAGCTTTAGGCGTTCAGATATTGTTTTAAGAACAACTCGATGAAAAGCATAATATTTAGGACGGTTTTTTGGATTTGGCTCTAGTTAGTTCTAAATTTTGAATACAAAATAATAAAAACTTAGAATTTAAATTCAGCGTAAAAATTATATAGATAGATTATTTAGGTTTTTAACCGTTTGAAATGTATAGTTTAATTGGTACGACTGAGTGGGTTCGAACTGCTGACCTTTGGACCGGGTGATCAAGAGTAGGTAGTGCTTATTTTTCGGTATTTTTAGTTTTTTTTATTACTTTGAAGTGGTACGACTGAGTGGATTCGAACCACCGACCCCTACCATGTCAAGGTAGTGCTCTAACCAACTGAGCTACAGTCGTACAATTTTTGAGGTTTTACTTAAATGTTGGTACGACTGAGTGGATTAGAACTACTGACCTTTGGACCGGGTGATCAAGAGTAGGTAGTGCTTTTTCCTTCAATTATACTTTTTTAAATGTTGGTACGACTGAGTGGATTCGAACCACCGACCCCTACCATGTCAAGGTAGTGCTCTAACCAACTGAGCTACAGTCGTATTACTTTATTTAAGTAAGTGTTAATTGCTTAACAACGGCGGCTAATATATAGCGTGGCGGTTGGTGAATCAAGCAAGTTTGTTGTTTTTGAGTTTATTTGCCGTTTTTTTATTCATATTGGGCTTATTTCACACGTTTTATAAAAACCTTGCCACCAAACCACATGTTTTTTAGCTGAGCTTTTAAGTAAGTTCAGTAAGTTACTTGTCGAGCCCGTTTTTACTAAGTTATTAATTTGAGGGCTTGAGATACTTTCGTTAAACCAAAGCTCGTTATAAAGCGGTTGCAGTACCTCTAGATAACCAGTTAATTGCGCTTGATAGGGCTGAATTTCTTTTAGGTAAAACTTTTGAAATACGTTGCTTATGATTTTTGCGTTTTTATTATTTTTATCCTCTGGGCACAGCGTATTAAAGTTTAGTGTTTTTACAAACTGTGTAGCGTTGTTATTTAACACGACCTGCATGCGGACTGATTGAATGAGTGCTTGGTTAAATTGAAATTTATTAAGCTGCTCGAGTGCACTAAAAATAGAGTCGCTATTAATTGTACTAAACTCTTTAGCCTTAATTTGCTGCTTAATGAGTGCAAGTTGCTTTAGCGCAAATACGGTATCGCGAAAACCAGCGGGTTCTGTAGTGAGCTCGTTTGAGGTGAGTTGCCAGGTACGATTTAACTCAGGTTCTTTAAATAACATGGTATTAAAAAAGTACATTAGGTGTGTTTCTTTATAGTTTTTGGCTGCGAGTATTTTTGTGTAACTAGGGCTATTTTTATCAAGCGTATTTAAGCAAACCTGCGCACTTTTAATAAAGTTTATTTGATATTTTAATTGCCCAGCAGCGCTGGCTGTTTTTCCTAATTGGTTATTGTGCTCACTTATAAGCACGTTAAGCTTACATTGGCTAATGCCAGCAAGCTCAACAATACTCAGTGTTAAGTCACTTTGTGCTATTAGGGGAGGCTGCAGTAAGGGGAGTTGCTTGAGTGGCGCAGGCTGTGTTGGGCTTCTATCAACTGTGCTACTTAAGCGTTCAATATAAGTAACGTTTACACTACTTTGTGGTTTGTTGCAGCCAGTAAGCATTAAAAAACACATTACCAGCAAAGCAGCTGGTAATGTTTTAAGGCTGAGTTTATTAGTTTTGATTGAGTGAATCACTGTTAACAAATTCATATTTTAGACGCTTTCTTACTGTTAGCATTAATAAAATAGCAGCGACACTAAGGCCTACTATTATTCCAACCCAAAAGCCATGCGGCCCCATAGCTGGCACAATTATATCTGTTTTTGCCAATACGTAACCTAAACAAAAGCCGATTAACCAATACGATATAAACGTAATATACGATATAGGCGTGGTGTATTTTAACCCACGGAGCATCCCATTTGCAGCAACCTGTAATGCATCGGGTAACTGGTAGACACACGCTAATATCATAATTGATGAAGCCAGAGCCATTACTGCGGGACTGTCGGTATAAAGTTGGCTAATTAAATCACGACCTGTAAAAGTCATAAGTGCCAAAAATAGTGCAATTACAATAGCTAATATGTAACTAGTCGATACGGCAACTTTTAACTGCTGTAAATTATTTTGACCATATAGATTACCAATACGAATACTTATAGCGATAGAGAGGCTCAGCGGCATCATAAACAGCAATGTAGTTACACTCGCTGCTATTTGATGCCCCGATACAGCCACCGCACCTAAATGAGCAATAAATAGCGGTATACATGCAAATAAAGTGACTTCAAAAAAGGTGGCCAGTGAAATTGGTATACCTAACTTCGTAATAATACCAATGGTAGTGAAATTAGGTTTTTCGAATGATGAAAGAAGGCCTTTAGCATCTACCTTTTTACTCATTTGGCAGTAAGTAACTTGTGCTATTGCCATAACAGTTAAAACAATTGCTGTGGCAATGCCACAGCCTGCGCCGCCATAAGCAGGAAAACCAAATAAGCCATTTATGAAAATATAATTTACTGGAATATTAACGGCTAAACCTAATAGGCTTATGTAAAAGGCGGGTTTGGTCATCCCCATGCCTTCGGTAACGTTTCTGTATACTGTAAAAATTAAAAATCCAAACACACCCCATTTCACAAAATGGATGTAGTCAATGGCAAGGTTTGCAATAACAGGCGTTGTATCGAGCTTTAAAATAATGGCATCTGCTAAATGGGCAATACCAAAACCTGTAAAGCTTAAAATAGCGGTTAAATAAAGCGCTTGTTGAAAATAGTGGCTAATGCCTTTGCGGTCATCACTGCCCGAAAACTGCGCAATAATACCAGTAAGCGCTAATAAAATACCTTGCAGAGCAAGTAATAATGGGTTCCATATTCCTGTTGCAATAGAAAGTGCAGCTAAGTCAGTAGGGCTAACTTGGCCGGCCATAATTGTGTCGACTACCGACATTAAAATAAGTGTAACTTGTGCTAAAAAAACAGGTAAAGCTAGGGAAAGTAAACGCTTGGCTTCCCAATTGCAAAAGGTCATAAAAAAAGCTATTAAATAAAACAGGCAGCAATTGTAATCTATTGCGTTTCAAATAAAAATCACAGTAGTGAATGATTTTATGAGTTGATACGTTAAACTAGCACTTTGTAATAATTTTAAGTGATTTTATGTTTACAGGAATAGTGCAAACACAAGCAACAGTGGTCTCTAAAACTCAAGCTGATGGTGTGTTACGCTTAGTTGTATCGGTGAGCGATGAGTACGTTAAGCATTTAGATTTAGGCGCTAGTATTGCTATTAATGGCTGTTGTTTAACGGTTGTGCAAGTTGAGCTAAGTAATCATGATGTGGTGGCGCAAGTGCATTTTGATGTGATTGACGAAACCCTAAAGTTAACTAATTTAGGCCTGCTTGAGCTAGGTAGTTTAGTAAATTACGAACGCTCTGTTACGTTTGGTACTGAGCTAGGTGGGCATATAGTGTCTGGGCATATTCATTGTACGTCACAAATCTCTCAAATAGTGAAGCTTGAGAATAACTGCAAAATACAATTAAGCTTGCCAAAAGAGTGGCAAAAGTACGTGTTATATAAAAGCTTTGTTGCTATAAATGGCGCAAGCTTAACCGTAGGCGAAGTTGATGAACAAGGTTTTTGGATACACCTAATTCCGGAAACGCTCGCCATTACAAACATTGGTGCAGCGCAAGTGGGTGACAAGTTTAATATTGAAGTTGATCAGCAAACTTACACTATTGTAAATACGGTAGAGAACTACTTACGCCATCAGGCTTAAGTTAAAATATTTGTTCGTCGTCACTGTCTACGTGTAGCTCCAATTTATTGTTAGCATGGTCTATATGCATATTTAAATGAATTGGGTTACAGCAGGCAGTGCAATCTTCTATATAGTCTTGATCGCCGCTGCTTGCGTCTAAGTCTAGATGTATGTGGTGACCGCAGTGTGGGCACGTTATTCGTTGTGATAAAAAATCTTTCATAATCACTCCAGTTATAAATAATTAAGTTAGGTTCAACTTAATCGCTTACAGATGAACGTCTACTTACTCATTAAATATAGTGCTGAAATGCAGCTTATGACACTTATTTTATATCTTCAAATACCAGCTTTTCTATATGTTGTTTCGCTTCAGTAAGATAGTGACCGGCAAAGATGTTGGCATGATTTAAAATGGGGTATAGCTGGTATATTAACTTACGTTTTTCGTAATTTTGAGAAAGCGGGTAGTGCGCATTATAGGCGCTATAAAAGTCTTTAGGCAGTGGGGCAAATAGTTCGCTCATTGCAATATCCACTTCCCGATCACCATAATAGCAGGCAGGGTTAAATATTGTTGGTTCTGCTTTTAAAAATCCCATATTGCCACGCCAAAAATCGCCATGCAGTAATGAAGGTTGTACTTGATGACCATGTAGTTGCTCTTTTACGGTATTAATTAAGCGTTCGGGCTCAATTAAGTTAATGCCTTTTTCAGCGAGTAGCTGTAATTGCCACCCTATACGTTCTTCGGCGTAAAATACATCCCACTTTTTGTGCCAGCGGTTTGGCTGTATGGTTGTGGCTAGGTAATTGTCAACATCAAAACCAAACATAGCTTGGTCATGTTTTTGATGCATTTTAGCGAGGTTTCGTCCCATATTAGTCCACGTGTCGTGGGGTTGTTTATCTAAAACAAGCCACTGTAAAACAATAAACGAAAACTCTATATTTGCACCAGTTGTAATACATTCAGGTACTTTAAAATTACTATTTTGCGCCAAAAGCTTTAAGCCAACAAATTCACTTTCTAAACGCTCGAGCTCGCTTTTTAGTGCTATTTTAACGAAGTAGTTATGCGTACCATTGGTAATATGAAATAGTTTGTCGGTGTTTGTACTTTGTAATTGGCGTTTGTAGGTGTGCTTAAAGTCAAAATTAATGGCTTGGCTGATGTGCTCATTTACTGTTTTCCACATAACAATTGCTCGCCTTTTAAACAGGTACTTAAACTATGGCAAAAAGGTATTAATTTAACAATCTAAACGTTGTAAAATTAACGGCTATATTGAATAAAATTACACTTACTGTAGTGGAGTTAAAATGAACAAAAGTTTAATAACCAATTTGCTAGCGGGTTTATGTGTTGTTGTAGGTTTTATGTTTAACCAAGCAATTTTGTTGTCTGTTGGTTTATTTGCACTTTCTGGCGCGGTAACTAATTTATTAGCTATTCATATGTTATTCGAAAAGGTCCCGTTTTTATACGGTTCAGGTGTTATAGCGCTTAAGTTTGAAAGCTTTAAAGTAGCTATACGAAACTTAATATTAACGGAGTTTTTTTCAGAGCAAAAAATTAATAATTTACTCAATAAAGCGCAGCCTAATATCGACTTTGAGCCAATAATTAGCAATGTTGATTTAAACCCTGCATTCGACAATTTGTTAGAGGTAATAGAGCAGTCTCAGTTTGGTAGTATGCTAGGAATGTTTGGCGGTACAGCGGCAATAGAGCCGATGCGTGAAAAGTTTATTGAAAAAATGCAGTTGTCGCTTAGTGAGATTTCTCAAACTGACGACTTTAAAGCATTAGTAAGCCAAACACTTTCACAAGGTAATAGCGCAGAAAGCCTACATAAAACGGTGCTTAAACTAGTTGATGAGCGCTTGGATGAGCTTACTCCTAAAATGGTTAAAGAGATTATTCAGACCATGATCCGCGAGCACCTAGGTTGGCTTGTAGTATGGGGCGGTGTGTTTGGTGGTTTATTTGGTTTAATAGCGGCCGTTATTTAAATCTAGCGACTAATAAAAAACATAATCATTCTATTGCATTAAATAGTGTACTTACTGCGTTAAAAATTATTTGTATAGAATAACTACACGTTGTTATTTGTGCCTGTTATTGCACTACTTTTTAGCGAAATAATAGAGCACTAATTTAATGCAATTGGTATAACTTATTTTTTCAGGCTGTTATTATCGCCCCCATAATTTAGTCGTGTTTTTCTAGGAGCAACGGTGAGCAAAACGTTAGCCAGTTATTATCAGCAAGCATACGCGTGCGATCAGCAGCATTTTAATCAGTGTTTTTATTGTGGCTGTGAAGCAACAGAGCGCGATCATTGTCCGCCACTGCATATGCTACAAAGTATTGTTGATTTAGGTGAAGAGGCTGACTTTATCTCTATCCCTGCGTGTTATGAGTGCCACGCACTTTTACATAACGAAAGGCTGATGACGATTGATGAGCGCTTTACCAAGCTTAAAAAAAAGCTCTCAAATAAATATGCTAAACCACTGCGCGTTTATAACATGTGGGAAGAAAGCGAACTTGGCGACATGAGCGACGAGTTTGCCCATAGTATTCAAGCGGGTATGAAATTAGGAAAAGAAGCCGCTGAGCGTTTAGCCTTTACGGGTTTTAGCTATGCCACAGAAGATGCCAAAGTAGCCGTGCGCGAAAAAACAAAAGAGTTTGATGTAGAGGGCATGATATTTACCGACTTTAAAGAAGCGTTAAATTACTGCATTAACGATTTAAATGTTCAAAAAAGCGACTTTTATAAAATTTTGGTTGAAGACTACCAAGGCGATTTTAATAAAGCATTGAGCCAGTATCGTCATCGTCATGACAAAGTAACTGCGGCTAAAGATGGTAATACACTTATTAAAGATTTTTCTAAGCTACATAAGCAAAATTCTGATTTTGTAACGCGTACGGTTAAGCACTTTATTAGTAAAGATCCCTCGCTTACCACCGAAGGTGCGCTTGAAAAGTTGTATAACAATTATATAAAGAAATAATTACAGAAATTCATCTTAATTAACTGCGTTTTCACCTGTTTTTTTGGCTTTATCCTTTAGGTTTCGCTAAAGTAGCAAAAAAACAGGAGATCCAAACAACATGCAAAAATTTGCACCTTCTTTATTAGCAGTTGGCTTAGCTGCTGCACTTGTAGGCTGCCAAGAAAACGGCCCGCAAGACGATAAAATAACAATTAACAAAAATCCTTACCCAAGTACTTATCAGCCAATTTCTACATCAAGCACTCTTATTACAAATGCAACAGTACTTACAGGTACTGGTGAGCGTTTAGATGAGGCTGATGTATTACTTGTCGACGGTAAAGTACAACAAGTTGGTAAAGACTTAACTGCTTCAGCTGATATTACAATTGATGCACAAGGCAAATGGGTAACACCGGGTATTATTGACGTACATTCACATTTAGGCGCATACCCAAGTCCGTCGGTTGAGTCGCATCAAGATGGTAACGAAATGACCAGCCCTAACACTGCAGAAGTTTGGGTTGAGCATTCTGTTTGGCCACAAGATCCAGGCTTTAATCGTGCACGCGAAGGCGGCATTACTTCTCTACAAATTTTACCAGGCTCAGCTAACTTATTTGGTGGACGCGGCGTTACGCTTAAAAATGTACCTGCACACACTATGCAAGGTATGAAATTTCCAGAGGCGCCGTACGGTTTAAAAATGGCGTGTGGTGAAAACCCTAAACGTGTTTATGGTCGACAAGGCGTGTTGCCTTCAACCCGTATGGGTAATATGGCAGGTTACCGTATGGCATGGGCTGAGGCCGCTGAATACAAACGTGCGTGGGATAAGTACGACGCCGATTATGAAGCCGGTTTAAACCCAGAAGCGCCAGTACGTGATATTAAACACGATACGCTTCGCGGTGTGCTTGAAGGCGAAGTACGTATTCATAATCATTGTTATAAAGCTGAAGAAATGGCAATGATGATTGACCTGTCAAAAGAATTTGGTTACCACGCAGGTACTTTTCATCACGGTGTAGAAGCATATAAAATTGCTGACTTACTTGCGCAAAATGGTTCGTGTGCTGCACTTTGGCCAGACTGGTGGGGCTTTAAAATGGAAGCCTACGACATGGTTCAAGAAAACGTAGCTATTGTTGATGCGGTTAAAAACTCGTGTGCAGTTGTTCACTCAGATTCAGATACTACTATTCAGCGTTTAAACCAAGAAGCGGGCAAGGTGATGTACCGAGCTAACGAAAATGGTTTTGATATTTCTGAGCAACACGCTATTAAATGGATCACGTCTAACGCTGCTAAATCGCTAGGTATTGATGACAAAACAGGTTCACTAGAAGCGGGTAAGCAGGGCGATGTTGTTATTTGGAATCAAAGCCCATTTAGTGTCTATGCTAAAGCTGAACAAGTGTTTGTTGATGGTGCAAAGGTTTACGATAGAAACGACAGCGCGTACCAAGCAACAAGTGATTTTATGTTAGGTCAACAATAAGGAGCACCCAGAATGAAAAATTTATCACGTTCGTTTTCGCTTTCTCTGGTTGCTGCAGGATTATTAGCATCTGGTGCTGTAAGCGCACAATCGCTAGCAATTATTAATGCAACATTGCATACGTCTTCTGATCAAGGTGTATTAGAAGCGGCAAGCATTGTAATGACAGATGGTAAAATCACAGCGATTAATCCAACTGAAATTAAAGTAGATCAAATTATTGATGCAAAGGGGCAAATTGTAACCCCTGGCTTTATAGCAAGTATTAATCAACTTGGTTTAGTTGAAGTAAGTGCAGTTGCAGGCTCTCGCGATGCAGGTGAGGAAAAAGCTGGTATTGATTTTGATGTAAGCCTTGCTTACAACGCACATTCAAGCTTAATTCCTTACGCTCGTAAAGGCGGCGTAACACGCGATGTAATTACTCCTCATGGCGGCGATAGCATTTTTTCAGGCCTTGCGAGTGTTGTTGATTTAAGTGGTAGTTTTGACAGCGACATGCAAAAACAAGCGGCTTTAATTGTTTACTTAGGTGAGCGTAGTAAAGGCTCACGTGCTTTTACTTTGCAAACACTGATTAATAAGCTTGATGAGCACAAAACTAAAGCCGGTAAAAAAGCGAAAAAAGATGACGACAAGCCAAGTACTGAAGATAAAGTAATGGCTAAAGTACTCAGTGGTGAAATGCCATTAGTGGTTGGCGTTTCGCGTGCAGCTGATATTATTGAGTTAATTAAAGTAAAAGAGCAATTTGGCATTAATTTAGTACTTAACGGCGCACAAGACGCTGTTGTAGTAAAAGAGCGCGTTGCTAAAGCAAATATTCCAGTGATTATTAGTGCAATGGATAGCTTACCAGGAAGCTTTGATTCGCTTCATGCAAGTTTAGATAATGCAAGTGTGCTTGAAAAAGCAGGCGTTAAAGTATTATTAACGGTAGGTGGTGATGCAAGTCACAATATTTATCAGCTGCGTTTTGATGCTGGTAATGCTGTGTCGTATGGTATGAGCCAAGAGGGTGCGTTAAAAGCGCTTACATCAAACGTTGCTGATGTATTTGGCATTAATGCAGGTAGCCTTGAAGTAGGCAAAGCTGCTGATGTAGTAATATGGAGTAATGACCCGTTTGAGTTAAGCAGCCATGTGAGCAAAATGTTTATTAATGGCGTTGAGGTTTCTACACAATCTCGTCAAGATAAACTGCGTGACCGTTATACGACAGATTCAAAAATGCCACGGGCTTATACCAACCCGCAATAATACTTAATCAATTTGAGGGATTAAATCTGACGGTAACTGCGTTAAAAATTTCTGATATAGAGCAACTAAATAACGAAATTTTTTCCTTGTTATCGACAAGATTTTCTTGCCTCAAAGTTGATCACTTAATTAAGCGAATTGGTATGATACTAAATAATTAATTAAATTAATTTGATTATTTTAAAGGCCGCTATTTTATAAATAGCGGCCTTTTTTACAAGATACAGACATAAAAAAGTCGCTTACTTTTACAAGTAAGCGGCTTTTAAATTTAAACCGATATTTATACTAATTTAGCAAGAATATCGTTAAATGTAGTGCTTGGACGCATTGCTTTAAAGGCTGCATCATCGTTAGGCTGGAAGTAACCGCCTAAATCAACTGCAGGGCCTTGCGCATCGTTAAGTTCACTTACGATTTGCTCTTTATTAGACTCAAGGTCACTAGCGATTTGAGTAAACTGTGCTTTAAGTTCACTGTCATCATTTTGCTTAGCAAGTTCTTGTGCCCAGAATAAAGATAGGAAGAAATGAGAACCACGGTTATCAATTTCTTTCACTTTACGTGACGGCGATTTGTTTTCAGCAAGGAACGTACCTGTTGCTTTATCTAGGGTATCAGCAAGTACTTGTGCCTTGTTGTTACCAGCAGTTACGCTTAAATGCTCAAGTGATGCAGCAAGTGCTAAAAATTCACCTAAAGAATCCCAACGTAAGTGGTTTTCTTTTTCGAATTGTTGAACATGCTTAGGTGCAGAACCACCCGCGCCAGTTTCAAATAAGCCACCACCGTTCATAAGTGGAACAATTGAAAGCATTTTAGCACTTGTACCCAATTCTAAAATTGGGAATAAATCTGTAAGGTAATCACGTAGTACGTTACCTGTTACAGAAATCGTGTCTTTACCTTCTTTAATACGTGCTAGTGAGAACAATGTTGCTTCAAGCGGTGCTAAAATTTGAATATCTAGGCCAGCTGTATCGTGATCTGGTAGGTATTTATTTACTTTTTTGATTAGCTGCGCATCATGTGCACGGTTTTCGTCTAACCAGAAAATAGCTGGAACGCCTGTTGCGCGTGCACGATTTACTGCAAGCTTAACCCAATCTTGAATTGGTGCGTCTTTAACCTGACACATACGCCAGATATCGCCTTGCTCAACATTGTGCTCAAGTAATGTATTACCATTTGCATCAACAACACGGATAGAACCGTCCGCTTTTGCTTCAAATGTTTTGTCGTGTGAACCGTATTCTTCAGCTTTTTGAGCCATAAGGCCAACGTTTGGAACGCTACCCATTGTTGTTGGATCAAACGCACCATTTTCTTTACAAAAATCGATAGTTGCTTGGTAAACACTTGAGTAACAGCGATCAGGAATTACAAAGCTAGTGTCTTGTAATTTACCATCGTTATTCCACATTTGACCGCTTGAACGGATTGCTGCAGGCATAGATGCATCGATGATCACGTCACTTGGTACGTGTAAGTTTGTAATACCACGGTCAGAATCAACCATAGCAATAGCAGGGCGGTTAGCATAAACAGCTTGAATATCTGCTTCAATTTCTTCGCGCTTAGCATCGTCTAATGTTTGAATTTTAGAATATACGTCGCCTAAACCATTATTTACATCAACACCTAGCTCTTCAAAAAGCTCGCCGTGTTTAGCAAATACATCTTTGTAGAATACTTTTACAGCGTGACCGAAGATGATTGGATCAGATACTTTCATCATTGTCGCTTTCATGTGAAGCGAGAACAAAACACCTTTTTCTTTAGCAGCGTCAATTTCTGCAGCTAAGAAAGCTTGAAGCTTAGAAGCGCTAATGCTTGATGCATCAATAACTTCGCCAGCTAAAAGAGGTGTGCTTTGTTTAAGAACAGTAACGTCACCGTTAGTTGCAACATGTTCAATACGCACATCAGTGGCTGTATCAACAGTTACTGATTTTTCTGAACCGAAGAAATCGCCTTCGCTCATACTTGCAACGTAAGACTGAGAATCTTTGCTCCACGCACCCATTGAATGTGGGTTGTTACGTGCATATTCTTTTACAGAGCCTGGCGCGCGACGATCTGAGTTACCTTCACGTAGTACAGGGTTTACTGCACTGCCTTTAATTTTGTCGTAAGCCGCTTGAATTGCTTTTTCTTCATCATTTTTAGGTTCAACAGGGTATTCTGGAAGAGCGTAACCTTTTGCTTGAAGCTCTTTAATTACAGCGCGAAGCTGTGGTACAGATGCACTGATGTTTGGTAATTTGATGATGTTTGCTTCTGGTGTTTTAGCAAGCTCGCCAAGTTCAGCAAGTGCATCACCAATGCGTTGTTCTTCTGTTAAATAATCAGGGAAGCTAGCAATTACACGACCTGCTAATGAAATGTCGCGAGTTTCAACTTCAACACCGGCCGCATTTGTATATGCTTGGATGATCGGTAGCAACGAATAAGTTGCTAGTGCCGGAGCTTCGTCCGTTTTTGTATAGATAATTTTTGATGTCATCATCATTCCTAGATAGTCGACCGATAAGGTCTTATTCAACAATGCAAAGAAAATCATTACTTATGAGTGAGTACATAGTATTAAACAAGTTAATAAACACGTACGCTCGTAATGAGTAGTTTGTTAGGTGTTGGTACTCAGCGTTGCTCTTTTATAAAAGCAGAATAGTCACACCTGACGAACTGGAATCGTATTTATAGCTAAAAAATTAACAAAAATAAATCAGCCTTTAGCCTAGTACATATAAAAGAGGCGATAAGGTGTTATGCGCAATTTTTAGCACCAAGAGTGTAACAAGCTTAAATAAAAAGGGCTAGAGTTTGAGCATGCCCAATAAGCAGTTAAACAATCAACTCTTAGAACATTGGGGTATATAAAATAAATTCAAGGAAAAGGGTTGAATTTGAATGAAAAGAGGCAATAAATAAGAGAAGAAGAGATAAGTTAGTATGCTTAAGGAATTAAGCGAGGATCTTAAAAGGTCGCTCGCTTTAGTCGAACAAAACAATCGTCACTCAATAATGTCACCATCTGGGGCAATATTTTTAGCGTGTAGGCCTTTAGGCCCTT
The DNA here is from genome assembly GCF_014163745.1 of Pseudoalteromonas sp. SR44-2. Lineage (NCBI taxonomy): Bacteria > Pseudomonadati > Pseudomonadota > Gammaproteobacteria > Alteromonadales > Pseudoalteromonadaceae > Pseudoalteromonas > Pseudoalteromonas sp. SR44-2. The sequence continues at coordinate 67,917 of NZ_JACJDW010000003.1, forward strand.
GTTCTAATTCGAATGTTACATCTTGACCAGCTTTAAGCGTTTTATAGCCGTCCATTACAATTGTTGAGTAATGAGCGAAGATATCATTCTCGCAGCCGTCTTCTACGATGAAACCAAAACCTTTGGCGTTGTTGAACCATTTAACTTTACCACAAGCCATACTTCTACATCCTTCAATAAGTTGACTAATTTAGTTATTCTAAACCGTATAATTTGCTAGACTGACTAAGGTTTAATCAATCTATGTTTGACTGTAGTTTATTTAGCCAACCAGTCAAGTGTTTTGAGTTATTTTTTAACATTTTATTTATTTTTTATTCAAGTTTGCTTGAGTTACAAAGACAAGACTATATTTAATTATGAGTGGTATGAAAGATTCAGGTGTTATCGACACTGTTCGCGACAGTGAAAAGCAAAAGCTACAGCCGCCGCGAAAATATAAAGTTGTTTTAAATAACGACGACTACACGCCGATGGACTTCGTAATTGAAGTTTTAACGACGTTTTTTAATATGGATAGCGATAGAGCAACCGATGTGATGCTTCAGGTTCATGAAAAAGGTAAGGGTATTTGCGGTGTTTACAGCGCCGATGTTGCCTATACCAAAGTTGAACAAGTTAACCGTTACTCACGGGATAACGAGCATCCACTGCTTTGTAGTTGTGAGCAGGAATAATACCAATTTAATACAATTGGTATAAATACCAATTAGGGTGATCAAACATCCGATTGTTGTGGTATAAATTATTATCTCAGTAAGGGGTTGCCAATGCTAAACAAAGACTTAGAACTCACTTTAAATGCCGCGTTTCGTGAAGCGCGCACTCGCCGTCATGAGTTTATGACCGTAGAGCACCTTTTACTTGCGCTATTAGATAATCCTTCTGCAGGAGAAGCCTTAAACGCGTGTGGTGTTAATCTTTCAGGCTTAAAAACCGAATTATTAGAATTTATTGACGAAACAACACCCGTCATCCCAGATTTAGAAGAAGAGCGTGAAACTCAGCCAACGCTTGGTTTTCAGCGTGTATTACAACGTGCTGTTTTTCATGTGCAATCGTCAGGAAAAAACGAAGTGACGGGTGTCAATGTACTGGTCGCTATTTTTTCTGAGCAAGAGAGCCAAGCTGTTTATTTACTTAAAAAGCATGATGTATCGCGCTTAGATATAGTTAACTTTATTTCGCACGGTATTTCAAAAGCTGATGATGAACTAGGCGACGACAGCGATGATATACATGAAGAAGTGCAAGAAGTTCAAAACGAAGAAGCAAGTAAGCTAGACAGCTTTACAACTAACTTAAACGCTCAGGCTCGTGAAGGTAATATTGACCCACTGATTGGGCGCGACAGCGAAGTAGAGCGCACGGTACAAGTATTGTGTCGTCGTAAAAAGAATAACCCATTACTTGTTGGTGAAGCGGGCGTTGGTAAAACCGCCATTGCTGAAGGTTTAGCGTACCGTATTGTGAACGAGCAAGTACCAGAAGTAATTGCAGATGCAGTTGTGTACTCTCTAGATATGGGGGCATTGCTTGCCGGTACTAAATACCGTGGCGATTTTGAAAAGCGCTTTAAAAGCTTATTAAAAGAGCTTCAGGCACAACCTGGGTCTATTTTATTTATTGATGAAATACATACCATAATAGGTGCTGGCGCAGCGTCTGGTGGCGTTATGGACGCTTCAAACTTACTTAAACCACTTCTTTCAAGTGGTAAGTTACGTTGTATGGGTTCAACCACTTACAATGAGTATAAAAATATTTTTGAGAAAGACCGTGCATTAGTACGCCGTTTTCAAAAAATTGATGTACTTGAACCAAGTGTTGCCGATACCACTAAAATTTTAAATGGATTAAAAGAGCGTTACGAAGAGCACCACGGTATTCGCTACACTCAAAAAGCATTAAAAGCAGCTGCTGAACTTAGTGCTAAATACATTAATGAGCGCCACTTGCCAGATAAAGCAATTGATGTAATTGATGAAGCGGGAGCTAACCAACGTTTACAGCCTAGTTCTAAACGTAAAAAAACCATTGGTGTGGCTGATATAGAGCTAATAATATCGAAGATGGCACGTATTCCACCACAAAATGTGTCTTCAACAGATAAAGAGACGCTTAAAAATCTAGACCGAAATCTTAAAATGCTTGTGTTTGGACAAGATCAATCTATTGATGCACTTACATCGGCTATTCGTTTATCTCGCTCGGGTTTATCAAGCGAAGAAAAACCAGTGGGTTCGTTCTTGTTTGCAGGCCCAACAGGTGTTGGTAAAACAGAAGTAACTAAGCAACTTGCTAAATGTATGGGTGTTGAGTTTATTCGTTTTGATATGTCTGAGTATGTAGAGCGCCACGCAATCAGCCGACTAATTGGTGCTCCACCAGGATATGTTGGTTTTGAGCAAGGCGGGTTATTAACAGAAGCGGTTATTAAAAACCCACATGCGGTAGTGCTTTTAGATGAGATTGAAAAAGCGCATCCAGATATTTACAATATTTTACTGCAAGTTATGGATCACGGTACGTTAACCGATAATAACGGTCGTAAAGCTGATTTTAGAAATGTAGTGGTTGTAATGACTACCAATGCGGGCGTACAAGAAACTACGCGTAAGTCGATTGGTTTTACAGAGCAAGATCACACGCACGATGCAATGGGCGAAATTAATAAAGTTTTCTCGCCAGAATTTAGAAACCGTTTAGATAACATTATTTGGTTTAACCACCTTGAACGTGAAGTTATTTTACTGGTGGTTGATAAGTTTATTGTGGAACTGCAAGCTCAGCTTGATAAAAAATCGGTTAATCTTGAGCTTACGCCTAAAGCGCGTGAATGGCTCGCAGATAAAGGTTATGACAAGGCTATGGGTGCACGACCAATGGCACGTGTTATTCAAGAAGAGCTTAAAAAGCAATTAGCTAGTGAAATACTGTTTGGTGAACTTGTTGATGGCGGTACAGTTAAAGTATCGGTTAAAGACAAGAAGATCCGCTTTGATTACGAGAGCAATTTAACGCCAGCGTAAAACGTTAATTACACAACTAAGCTAAATAAAAATGGCCCGCTAAATAATAGCGGGCCATTTTTTTGCCATTTTTATAGGCAACAAAAAACCCAGTAAAAACTGGGTTTTTTGTTTATTAAATGTAATTGCTAGTCAATGTCTATCAATTACATTTAATAAACGCTTAAAGCTAGTAAAACACTAGCCAAAAACTAAATCTCGTTTACGCACTTACTTAGCGAGCACGGAATACGATACGACCCTTTGATAAATCGTAAGGAGTCATTTCTACCGTTACTTTATCGCCGGTTAAAATACGGATATAGTTTTTGCGCATTTTGCCTGAAATGTGAGCCACAACTACGTGACCATTTTCTAGCTCAACTCGGAACATTGTATTTGGTAAAGTATCAAGGACTGTCCCTTGCATTTCGATTACGTCTTCTTTCGCCATGTTTAGCGTAACACCTCTTTAATAGTTAAACGCTGCAGATTTTGCCCAAAATACACCAATAAGTAAAGGCGCAGGGGCTATATTTGCAAATTAAATAGCCACCCACTCATCATTGAGCTGTTTTTGAGCTGGTAAAAACTGAGTTTTGTACTTCATTTTATCGCATTCATCAATTTGATAGCCTAAGTACACGTATTGCTTATTTTGCTCTTTTGCAAATTTAAGCTGCTCTAATATCATCACAGAGCCTAAACTATAGTGTTCAAAGTCGGGGTCAAAAAAAGTATAAATTGCAGAAATAGAGCTGTTCATACAATCAGTTACGGCAACTGCGGCTAAAGTATCTTGGTGCCATAATTCAATAAATGTGATTTTGAGCCAACTGCAAAGTAAAAAGCTTTGAAACTGTTCTTTTTCAGGAGGATACATACTTCCATCCTGATGGCGCATCGTTATGTATTTACTATAAAGCGGATAATACTCAGGGCGTTCTTGCGTCGAGTATTTCACTTCAAACTGGTTTTTTGCTTTGTTTAGTTTACGTTTTTGCGATTTTGAAGGGATAAAGTCTTGTGCTAATACACGTACAGAATTACATGCACTGCATATTGGGCAGTGTGGACGGTATATTTGGTTACCACTGCGACGAAACCCTAAGCCTAATAATGACTCAAATTTGTCTGTGCTGTAGCAACTAGGATCTAGAATAACTAAAAGTTGCTCTTGTCTGTTGGGTAAATAACTACAGTCAAACTCTTGGGTTAAACCAACACGTGCAGGAAGTTGCTCATTCATAGATTGCGTCAAGTTCTTGTGGCTCCCACATAATAGGATTAATAATATAGTTATGTGCAGCTTTTAGTTTAGTCAAAAATGTTGAGCGGGGGATTACTTGTGCACCTAAGGTGATTAAATAAGGGTTTTCTAACTGGCAATCAATAAAATGCGCATTATGACGTTTAAGCCAATTTACCAGTGCCCACATAGCAAGTTTGGAGCAATTGGTTTGATGATGAAACATCGACTCGCCACAAAAAACACCATTTTGCATAATACCGTATAGGCCACCTGCAAGCTCTCCGTTACTCCACACCTCTAAACTGTGTGCAATGCCCGCATTGTGTGCATTAACGTAAGCGTTGAGCATGTCAGAGGTGATCCAAGTGCCATCGGTATCAAGGCGTTGATCCCGACAAGCTTCTATTACTTCCTCAAAAGCATTATTAATGGTTACTTTTACAGGGTGTTTTTTTAAATGCTTACGTAGGCTCTTACTTATATGAAAATCATCCAGTTCAAAAATCCCGCGTTCGCTTGGCGACCACCACATAATAGGTTCATCTTCGCTAAACCAAGGAAATATTCCGCTTTTGTAGGCATTACTTAGGCGAGGTAAACTTAAATCTCCGCCAATTGCTAACAAGCCATCAGGAGATTCTAATGCGTATTCCGGATTGGGGAATGCTATATCGGTTTCACTTAATTGGTATAGCTGATTTCTCATACAGTACTTATTTTATAATTGATCGTAAAAGTGTAACTATATTTTAGACATAAAAAAAGGGCTGAATAATCAGCCCTATTATAATTTATTTAATTGCTTATAAATTATCTAAGAAACGTTCTGCATCAAGGGCAGCCATACAGCCTGTACCCGCAGATGTGATTGCTTGACGGTAAATGTGGTCAGACACATCACCTGCAGCAAAAACGCCCTCTACACTTGTTTGAGTTGCGTTACCATTCAATCCAGACTCTACAACTAAGTAGCCATCTTTCATTTCTAGTTGGCCTTCAAACATATCTGTATTTGGCTTATGACCAATAGCAATAAATACACCGGCTAAATCTAGCTCTTGTGTTGCATCAGAGTGTGCATCTTTAATACGAATGCCAGTTACGCCCATTTGGTCGCCTAATACTTCGTCAAGCGTACGGTTGTAATGTAAAACAACGTTACCGTTAGCTGCTTTTTCAGCAAGACGGTCTGCAAGTATTTTTTCACTACGGAAACTATCACGGCGGTGAATAACATGCACTTCGTCAGCAATGTTAGATAAGTAAAGCGCTTCTTCAACTGCTGTATTACCACCACCAACAACCGCTACTTTCTGACCTTTATAGAAAAAGCCATCACATGTAGCACAGGCTGAAACGCCACGGCCTTGGAAATTAGTTTCAGACTCTAAGCCTAAGTATTTAGCAGAAGCACCTGTTGCAATGATTAACGCATCACATGTGTAAGTACCTTGGTCGCCAGTAAGTGTGAAAGGGCGCTTAGATACATCTACTTTATTGATGTGATCGAATATGATTTCAGTTTCAAAGCGCTCAGCGTGCTCTTTCATACGATCCATTAATGCAGGGCCCGTTAAGCCGTGTGCATCACCAGGCCAGTTTTCAACTTCAGTTGTGGTTGTTAATTGGCCACCTTGTTGAATGCCTGTAATTAAAACAGGGTTTAAATTTGCACGTGCTGCATATACTGCGGCAGTATAACCAGCTGGGCCAGAGCCTAAAATTAGTAGCTTACAATGTTTTGCTTCAGTCATTATTTTTTCCTAAACGTTTAATACGGTCTTTAATGCGCTCGATTCTAAGAAAATCAAGGCGGATGTAAACAAAATCCGCGATTATTTTTTTTCGCAAATCGAAAAGCTGTGCAGTATTGTGTACTAGAGCTCAGTACTTTTACAGTTAAAACACATAAGTAGCTCAATAAATAGACTAACAGGCAACAAAACAGCGTTAATTCATGACCCCTTTGATTTTTTTTGTTATGTTTTACCTAATTTTATTTGTCACTGATAGATTATGTGACCTAAGCGAATAGGCAACTATGTTATTTTGGCAGGAAAAACCCGCATTCGGGTTGACTTCAAAAGACGTTAACGTCTTAACCAATGCGCAAGATTACCGAACGCAATTGCTACGTTTGATAGCTAATGCAAAAAAACGAATTTATATCACAGCGCTTTATTTACAGGATGACGAAGCAGGTCGCGAGATTTTAGAAGCCCTGCATCGAGTATCATTAGAGAACCCTGCGCTTGATGTAAAAGTGCTGGTGGATTTTCATCGTGCGCAACGTGGTTTAATTGGTGCAGAGAAATCTGATGGTAACGCAAGTTTATATTGTGACGATTTAGAAAAGTTTAAATCGAACGTGCAAGTTTATGGCGTACCTGTAAAAGCTAAAGAATTATTTGGCGTATTACATTTAAAGGGTTTTGTCATTGACGATACCTTACTTTACAGTGGCGCAAGCTTAAACAACGTGTATTTGCAATATAACGAGCGTTACAGACTCGATCGTTACTTTTTAATAACGCAGAGCGAGCTGTGTGACTCAGTGGTTGATTTTATTGAGACAAAGCTAATTAGCTCCGTTGCTGTGCCACGCATAGACACACGACCGCTTAAGCGTTTACACGACTTCAAACTTGATCAAAAGCAATTAATGCGTGATTTAAAAGTCGCAAGTTACAACGCAGCAGAGCAACTGAATACGCAAGCATTAGGTATTCGTTTGTTTTTAGGGCTTGGTCGTCGTAATAACGAATTAAATCGTTTAATAAAAGCGTTATTTGATACCACAGAGCAAGAGCTTGTGTTGTATACGCCATACTTTAATTTTCCGGCGCCACTTATGCGATCACTGCGCCGATTATTAAAGCAAGGCAAGCAAGTTACGATTGTGGTAGGGGATAAAACAGCTAATGACTTTTATTTACCGCCAAGCGAGCCGTTTAGTAAAATAGGGGCATTACCTTATTTATACGAAACTATTTTACATAAGTTTGTAAAAACGCAAAAACGCCATATCGATAACGGTAATTTAAATGTGTATCTGTGGAAAGATGAAAGTAATTCGTTTCATTTAAAAGGTATTTGTTCAGATAGAACAAAACATTTACTGAGCGGGCATAACTTAAATCCGCGTGCATGGGGTCTTGATATCGAAAACGGTATTTTAATAGAAGATCCAGAGCAAACAATTATGGATGCTATTGATAACGAAAAGCAGGAAATTTTACAACACTGCCGCCGTTTAACAGGTCCAGATGATTTAGAAACAATGGATGATTACCCGCAGCCAGTTAAAAAACTACTAGGCCAAGCTAAGCGCGTAAAAGTAGATTTTATAATTAAGCGTTTTATCTAAATAAGTTTATATAAATCTGAAATTTAAATACAAAAAAAGCAGCTAATTAGCTGCTTTTTTTTATGGGTTGTAGTTAGGTTACTATATTATTTAATACCAACCTAACTACGAAACGCTAAATTATGCGTTTTCTACTGCTGTGCGTGGGTCAACATATTCCATGTTGAACGCTTCAGCTACTTCTTTGTAAGTTACTTGGCCTTTAATTACGTTTAAGCCTTTTAAGAAGTGAGCGTCATCTAGTAGCGCCTTTTTATAACCTTTGTTTGCAAGGTTAATGATGAAAGGCAATGTTGCATTGTTAAGTGCAAACGTAGATGTGCGTGGAACAGCACCTGGCATGTTAGCAACACAGTAGTGAACAACTTCATCTACGATGAAAGTTGGATCAGCATGCGTAGTTGCTTTAGAAGTAGCAATACAGCCACCTTGGTCGATTGCAACGTCAACAATTGCAGAACCAGGTTTCATTGCTTTAATGTGCTCAGCAGTTACTAGTTTAGGTGCAGCTGCACCAGGGATCAGTACACCACCGATTACTAAATCAGCTTCTAGTACGTGTTTTTCTAGTGCATCAGCAGTTGAGTAAATAGCTTTAACTTTATTACCAAATTGCGCGTCTAGTGCACGTAATACGTCGATGTTACGATCAAGAACGACAACTTCAGCACCAAGACCAACAGCCATTTGAGCTGCGCTACGACCAACCATGCCGCCGCCAATTACAACAACTTTAGCAGCTTCAACGCCAGGTACGCCACCTAGTAGCATGCCACGACCGTGGTTAGATTTTTCTAGCGCTTGTGCACCAGCTTGAATAGACATACGACCAGCAACTTCGCTCATAGGAGCAAGAAGCGGTAAACCACCGCGTGAGTCAGTTACAGTTTCGTATGCAATACAAATAGCTTTGCTTTTTACAAGGTCTTCAGTTTGTGGAAGATCAGGTGCAAGGTGTAAGTAAGTAAAAAGAATTTGGTCTTCACGTAGCATTGCACGTTCAACAGCTTGCGGCTCTTTTACTTTTACAATCATGTCTGCTTTAGCGAAAACATCAGCAGCAGTTGCTAAAATTTCAGCACCCGCTTGTGTGTAATCTTCGTTAGTAAAACCAATGCCCATGCCTGCATCAGTTTCTACAATCACTTGGTGACCGTGGTTTACTAATTCACGAACACTTGCAGGAACCATACCTACACGGTATTCATGGTTTTTAATTTCTTTAGGAACACCAATAATCATATCATTTGCCTTATTAAGAACGGATTAACATTTTCCACTATTATATTCATCATAAGCCCGTGTGTCTCACCTTTTTTAAACTCAAATCTAGTGTTATCATCTAGATAATAAAAGTAAACAGCATAAAAAACTAGTAGGCACTATGCATCAATTATTAGATAGAATTGACCGTAAAATTTTAATGGAATTACAACACGATGGACGCTTGTCGAACGTAGAACTGGCCAGACGAGTTGGCCTAAGCGCCACGCCCTGCTTGGAGCGAGTAAAAAAGCTAGAACGAGAAGGTTATATACTTGGCTATAAAGCGGTGGTCGATCCCGCTAAGCTTGGGCAAGGTTTATCTGTGTACGTAGAAGTAACGATTACTAAAACATCTCCCGACGTATTTGATGAGTTTAGTGCTGCGGTTAAAAAGCACGAAGAAATTATTGAATGTCATTTAGTATCGGGTAATTTTGATTTTTTACTTAAAACGCGCGTAAATGATATGTCAGAATACCGTGGCGTATTAGGCGACATACTATTGAAACTGCCAAATGTAAGTGAAAGCCGAACTTATGTAGTAATGGAAGAAGTAAAAGGTGAAGAAGGCGTAATTATTCGTCCTTATATTACTTGAGGTTATTTATATTAACTGCGTCATTTGCTTATATAAGCTCAAATTATAAAAACTTGTTCATAATCAGGCCATCAAGGTTAAGATAAAGTGCAACAAATTGCATTTCCTGCTAAGGTATTTCACTGCTAAGTAAGTGTGAATAAAAATAGAATAATAAAGAGGAATAGGGAACTATGCGCCTAAACGGTGTGCAAAGACTATTAGAAACAGGGCTGATTATCAGTACCTTTACGGCAATATTTATTTTATGTGCCTTGATCAGCTTTGATCCAGCAGATGCTGCATGGTCGCAAACTAGTTTTAGCGAAGTAAGCAACATCACAGGAGCAGCCGGTGCATGGATAGCCGACATTTTATTACTCACCTTTGGTTGGTTGGCTTACTTAGTGCCAGCGGCCATTCAGCTATTTGGCTACTTGCTATTTAAACAACCTCACCGCATTTTACAGCTTGATTACACTACCTTAGCGCTGCGAGTTATTGGTTTTGCTTTATTTATTACCTCAGCTACCGCTATTAGTAGTATTAATTTCGACGATATTTATAACTTTTCATCGGGTGGGGTAGTGGGCGATGTTATTGCATCAGCCATGATGCCTGCGTTTAACTTTACCGGTACATCTATATTATTGCTGTGTTTCTTTTTTGCAGGGCTTACCTTATTGACGGGAGTATCGTGGGTTGATTTTGTAGATTACCTTGGCGATTTAATGGTTAGGCTTTATCGCTATGTTGTATCGTATGCAAAAGGCTGGATGCACCGAGAACACACTGCAGGTAAAGTAAATAATAACGATGAAGCAGACGCCCATTTTGAAGACGATATAAAAGAGCAAATAGAGCTGCCTGCATCAGCTAAAAAAGCAGATAAACAAAAAGCAATAGATAAGCCTCAAACACCATTTAGTGAACCAGAAATGAGTGATGACTTTATGCCGTTTGATGAACTTGACGATATACTCGATCAAGAAATTGGCTTTAGCGCAATAGATGACGAACCAATGGACACGGCTGCTGCATTAAATGCGCTTGATCAAAGCCCAGTTGTGGAGCCTGAAAAACCAGTTACAACGGTGGTATCGCCAGCAAGACCAATGCCTAAACCAAAAGCGCAATATCAACCACCGCCAACGGCAAAAGAAAAGTTTGAGCAATTATTAACGCAAGAGCCACCACCAGGGCCATTACCATCGCTCGATTTACTCGACAGACCGGATAAAGCTAAAAACCCAATTTCGCAAGAAGAGCTTGATAGCGTATCGCGCCTAGTAGAGACAAAACTTCTCGACTTCAATGTACAAGCAACCGTAGTAGCGGTATACCCAGGTCCCGTTGTTACGCGTTTTGAGCTAGATTTAGCGCCAGGTATAAAAGTTTCTAAAATCACAGGCTTAGCTAAAGATTTGGCCCGTTCGCTTTCGGCAATTAGTGTACGTGTTGTAGAAGTTATTCCAGGTAAAACCTATGTTGGTATTGAGCTTCCAAATAAACACCGTGAAATAGTTCGTTTATCAGAAGTTATAAACGCCCCTAAATTTGAGCAAAATCCGTCGCCACTTACCATGGTGCTTGGTAAAGACATTGCTGGTCAGCCGGTATGTGCTGATTTAGGTAAAATGCCACATTTATTGGTAGCCGGTACAACTGGTTCAGGTAAATCAGTGGGCGTTAATGTCATGATAGTAAGCTTGCTTTACAAATCGGGTCCTGACGATGTACGTATGATTATGATTGACCCTAAAATGCTTGAGCTTTCAGTATACGAAGGCATTCCGCATTTATTGTGTGAAGTAGTTACCGATATGAAAGAAGCCGCTAACGCACTGCGTTGGTGTGTAGGCGAAATGGAACGTCGTTATAAATTAATGTCAGCATTGGGTGTGCGTAACTTAAAAGGTTACAACCAAAAAGTGCTTGAAGCCAATGAAGCGGGTTACCCGATTCTTGATCCATTATTTAAAGACACCGATGGCATGAAGGAAGGCCCCGACGAGCTAGGTAAATTACCAAGTATCGTTGTAGTAATAGACGAATTTGCCGACATGATGATGATTGTAGGTAAAAAAGTAGAAGAGCTAATTGCACGTATTGCTCAAAAAGCACGTGCGGCAGGGATTCACTTAGTGCTTGCTACGCAGCGCCCATCGGTTGATGTAATTACCGGCTTAATTAAAGCTAATATTCCAACACGTATGGCGTTTCAGGTATCGAGCAAAATAGATTCACGGACAATACTCGACCAGCAAGGTGCAGAAAACTTACTAGGCATGGGCGACATGCTTTATTTACCGCCAGGCACTAGCGTACCAGAGCGTGTGCATGGCGCGTTTGTAGACGACCATGAAGTACACGCCGTAGTAAACGATTGGAAAGCACGTGCTAAACCAAATTACATTGACGAAATACTCAATGGCGATGCCACTGAAGATATTTTATTACCGGGTGAGGCTAGCGAAAATGCAGATGAAGAATCTGACCCGTTATACGACGAAGCTGTGTCGTTTGTAATTGAAACCGGCAAAGTATCTGTATCGTCAGTGCAACGTAAATTACGTGTTGGCTACAACCGCGCAGCACGTTTAGTAGAACAAATGGAAACATCGGGTATCGTGAGTTCACCAGGTCATAACGGTGCTCGCGATGTATTAGTACCTAATGGAGCAAATTCATGAAAAAAGTTAACGCCTTATTATTAGTGTTAGGCAGCGTACTTGCCGCACCGAGCTTTGCTGACGACAGCCAAGCATTACAAGACAGACTTGCCACTTTAAAAAGCTTTAAAGCGCAGTTTGCACAACAAGTAACAGACAAAGAAGGCCAAGCAGTTATGCAAGGCGAGGGTACAATAGCGCTTCAACAGCCTATGATGATTCGCTGGCAGCAAACTAATCCAGACGATACGTTATTTGTATCAAACGGTGATAAAACATTTTACTTCGACAGCTTTGCTGAGCAAGTAACGATTATGAAAACCAGCAGCCTAATCGACTCAACACCATTTGTGCTACTGACATCAAAAGACCCAGCACAGTGGGAAAAATACAGCGTACTTGCTACAAGTACAGGCTTTAGCGTAACGCCAAATAAAGGCGTAGAAAGCCAAGTAGAACAACTTGATATAGCATTTGCGGGTAACGAGCAAGGGCTTGCTAAACTAGTGGTTACCGACAACTCAGGGCAGCTATCGTCATTTACGTTTAACAATGCCCAAGTTAATACACCGCTTGACCAAAGCACTTTTGAATTTACGCCTCCTGAAGGTGTTGAAATAGACGATCAGAGTAACGGTGAGTAATTTAGGTTTTAATTTTGGGCCCGATGTACGCCCACTTGCTGCGCGTATGCGCCCTACAACGCTTGATGAATACATTGGTCAGCAGCACTTATTAAGCGCTGATAAACCACTGCATCAAGCCATTGTCGCGGGGCGATGCCATAGTTTAATTTTATGGGGTCCGCCTGGTGTTGGTAAAACAACACTTGCGCAAATAATTGCCAACCATGCTGATGCCTCACTTATTCAAATGTCGGCGGTAACTGCAGGCGTAAAAGATATACGCGACAGCGTAACGCAAGCGCGGGACAACCTAGAAAGCCGTGGCCAACGCACCCTTATGTTTGTTGACGAAGTTCATCGCTTTAATAAATCCCAACAAGATGCCTTTTTACCGCACATAGAAGACGGCACCTTTATATTTGTGGGTGCAACCACCGAAAACCCATCGTTTGCCCTTAACAACGCTATATTGTCGCGTGCACGCGTGTATGTTTTAAAATCGCTTGCCGATACCGACTTATACACCGTAATAGAGCGCGCACTGAAACAAGACGAGCAGCTAAGCCAAAAACACATCACTATTGCCGACAACGCTAAAAAGGCACTGTGCCAAGCAAGTGGCGGCGATGCGCGTAAAGTACTTAATTTACTTGAACAAGCAGTTGACTTAACGTCCGAGCAAAACGGTCAATACAACGTAGATGAGCACGTACTTAGCCAAGTGCTACCAACACATTTAGCTAAATACGATAAAGGCGGAGATGAGTTTTACGATTTAATATCTGCCTTTCATAAATCAGTACGAGGTAGCTCCCCCGACGGTGCACTGTATTGGTATTGCCGAATTTTAGCCGGTGGCGGCGACCCTTTATATGTTGCAAGGCGTTTACTTGCCATAGCTACAGAAGACATTGGTAACGCCGATCCGCGTGCGATGGAAGTAGCCTTAAATGCGTGGGATATATTTCAACGTGTTGGCCCAAGCGAGGGCGAGCGTGCAATTGCACAAGCCACTCTATATTTAGCCAGCGCACCTAAAAGTAATGCAGTTTATATGGCGTTTAATCAAGCAAAAGCAGATGCCAAAAACGAGCCAAGTTATCCCGTACCAGAGCATTTACGTAATGCCCCAACCAACTTAATGAAAGACTTAGGGTATGGCGCTGAGTATCGCTATGCGCATAACGAAGAAGGTGCATTTGCCGCAGGTGAAAAATATTTACCACCAGAGATGGACGGCAAAGAATATTACTTACCGAGCGAGCGCGGCCTTGAGCAAAAAATTAAACAAAAACTCGATTACCTAAAAGAGCGCGATGCGCAAAGCCCACTTAAACGGTACGAAAATGATTAAACTTTATATGATGATCGCCCTTGGCGGCGCCTCAGGAGCCTGTTTACGGTTTTTTATTAGCGAAAGCATGCTAAAACTCCTCGGTAGGGGATTCCCTTTTGGCACGTTGACGGTTAATATTCTGGGTTCATTGTTAATGGGCATTTTGTACGGTTTGATAGATAAAGAAATTATCACCGCTAGCCCCGCCAAAACTCTTATCGGTATTGGCTTTTTAGGTGCATTAACCACCTTTTCAACATTCTCAATGGACTCGTTGTTGTTATTACAACAAGGTCACTTTATTAAAATGGCCCTCAATATCATCTTAAACGTGATGGTGTGTATTCTTATGGCTTGGCTGGGCCTTCAGCTAGTAATGCAAAAAGGTTAAAAAACTAACATGTTAGATTCTAAATTTTTACGTCAAGACATCGAACAAACTGCAGCACGTTTAGCAGCTCGCGGTTACGAACTCGATGTAGCGACGGTAACGGCACTTGAAGAAAAACGCAAAACATTACAAGTAAAAACGCAAGAACTTCAAAGTCAACGTAATGCAAGCGCAAAAGCAATTGGTCAAGCCAAAGCTAAAGGCGAAGACGCACAGCCATTACTTGATGCAGTGGCTAACTTAGGCAGTGAGCTAGACGCCGCTAAAACAGAGCAAGATGAAGTATTAGCCGCAATTAACGACATTGCGTTAGCAATTCCAAACTTGCCAGACGAGTCAGTTCCTGAAGGTAAAGACGAAGACGACAACGTTGAAATTTTAACGTGGGGCACACCTAAAAAGTTTGATTTTGAAGTTAAAGACCACGTAGATGTAGGCCAAGACCTAAACGGTTTAGACTTTGAAATGGGCGTTAAAATTAGTGGTGCACGCTTTACTGTAATGCGCGGCCAAGTTGCGCGTATGCACCGTGCACTAACGCAATTTATGCTAGATACACACGCTGATAAAAATGGCTACACAGAAATGTATGTACCGTACCTAGTAAATAGCGCAAGCCTTTATGGCACCAGCCAATTACCTAAATTTGCAGGCGATTTATTCCACACATTAGGCCTTGTAAATGACGACGGCGAACAACAAGCCGGCTTTAGCTTAATTCCTACAGCTGAAGTACCACTTACAAACAGCGCCCGCGACGAAATTTACGACGAAAGCGATTTACCAATTCGCTTAGTTGCTCACACTCCGTGTTTTAGAAGTGAAGCAGGCAGCTATGGTCGCGATACACGTGGTCTAATTCGTCAGCACCAGTTTGATAAAGTTGAACTTGTACAGCTTGTAAAACCAGAAGACTCAATAGCAACGCTTGAAGAGTTAACAGGTCACGCAGAGCAAATACTACAAGCGCTTGAACTTCCATACCGTAAAGTAATTTTATGTATGGGCGACATGGGCTTTGGCTCAGCGAAAACATACGATTTAGAAGTATGGTTACCTGCGCAAGACACGTACCGCGAAATTTCATCATGTTCAAACATGGCTGACTTTCAGGCGCGTAGAATGCAAGCACGTTTTCGCCGTGAAGGTGTTAAAAAGCCAGAGTTACTACATACACTAAATGGTTCTGGCTTAGCCGTTGGCCGTACACTAGTAGCCATCCTAGAAAACTACCAACAAGCCGATGGGTCAGTAGTAGTACCAGAAGTATTACGCCCATACATGGGTGGACTTAAAGTGATTGGTAAACAATAAAAATCAAGTTTAAGTTAAGCAAGTTTTAAGCTTGTAAATCTTAATACGAAAGCCGCTGTTTGTAATAAACAGCGGCTTTTTTGTTTTAGGTTAAAGGCAAAAGCTTAGAGAAAAATTAAAATTATCTTTTTAATAATATCGCTCACACCTATTTTTATAGCTCATTACCTGTTTGTCCGATATTACTGATCTCTACCATTTTGGGGTATTTCTACATCAAGGAAACTTAAATATCGGCTAACTAGTTGTTTACAAGTCTTTATTAGCTGGTTAAATTAGAATCTTTGTAATATTTGGACATTTGTCGGTTTATAAAGCGACAAATGTCGGATACAAAGTTGTTATGTGTATTGGGAAAGTTGTGAGTATGACTCGATTTTGGGATATTCAATTAGTATTAGATAGCACGTACACCGAAGAAGAACAAAAAACTGTGATTGTAAATTCTAGATCTATGGTTCATTTCATTGAAAGGCTTTTATACCCACTTAACTTTCGTAGCAAATTTTCAAGACTAGTTATAAGTTGCTCTAAGTTACCAGTAGAAACTGAGTTTAGCCTGGGAAAAGATCCTGCAATTGCCCATGTTAATATCTCACAAGATTTAGGGTGTTTCATTCACTCAGATGATGAAAAGTATTTAGCTTTCGAGAAAATTCTAAAACATGGTTTTGAGGTTGCTGAAAAATATGCTGAGTTGCCGAAACCAGAAGTGTTTGATGCCATAGAACAGTTTAAATCCACTGGCTTCAAAAACGAATGGGTTCATATTGAAAAAACTTGGAAGCGAAAAGGAGTCACTTGCATAATTGAGTGTCATCATAAATTGAATACTTTCCAACTAGTTCAAAAACTTTATAAATGTGACGCATTGGTTCATTCCTCAATTATTGCTGAATCTATGCCTAGGGAGTGGTTGTTCAATCAGTTACTGGGTAAAGTCGTGCTCAAAGAGGGGGGCAAACTTATTTATTCAGTTAAATCTGAGGTTTTATCAATTTTTGATGTTGATACCAATAAACTAGAAATATTTGGTTCAGTTTAAAATACACATAACAAGCGCCTCAATTCGCTCTTAAGTTCACTCGGACAATTAACAATGGGCTATTGTCGCTGCGCTCAATATTTTAGCCCATTATTAAATTGCCGCTTAGGCGGGCGTAATGTGTATAAATCTATATGGTGCAATATTCCAGTGTTTGAACAATTTAAGAAAATAATTGCTAGTATTTTCCTTTTATTTTTCCTTTCGGGTTGCACTGTCGGTCATAAGGACTATCAGAGATATCTGAATATGAATATTGGTGAGAATATAAATAATCAAAAGCTTTCTAAATCACCCGATGCTGGTGAGTTGATAAGATCGGATTATTTAATCGCAGGCGAAGGGTTAACCAATATTACAACATTAGATACTGGTTTTTTGAGATACCATTTTAGCAGGCAAGAAGTATTACCGAATTACAGTATTAAAGACTTTGTCGGTAAATGTCTTATTTATTACGATGTTGATCCTAAAACGGAAATCATAATTGCTTGGGGTTTTGATAAAGGTGGTAACTCTTTAAGTTGTAGAACTTGGCCTTGAGTGCAATATACACATAACAAGTGACTATGGTGTCAATTCCTAATTTCAAACGATTTTAGGATCCCACATGACACTATCTCGCACAATTGAATTTATGATCACTACCAGCTTTCTTTGGACTTCCTAGCTTTCACTAGACGTTTTAAAATTTAAATTGGCAGGCCAGTTGTATGAAAGTACACGGTTTGTATTACTAAACCGAGACCATGTACAGGCTGCTGGTGGTGGCAATACAATATATGGATTATTAGGCTCTCCATTTTTTAGAAAATACCAAGCTATATTAAATTTTGGTACTCATACACTCACAATTAGTGAGCCATTGTCTGATTGTGAGTGATTAAAGCGGTTCCTTAAAGCCGCTATTATCCTCTAAAAGCGAAGCGCCTTAACTCTCTTTGTGAACTAATTTGGCTTCACTAAAATCAGCTCTGCATTTTTTCCATCCATTAATACCGCGACGTTACCTTTATCAGTTATAAACACATCTCTTAACCTGCCTGCGGCTTCTGGGAATACGTGAGACTGCGTAAATTGACCACTTGCCAGATTAACGCTGTAGAGCTTTTTATCGACTAGCGTAGTGATAAGCACATGTTGCTGTAACGAAGGAAAAGCTGCATGTTTAGAGCCGTAATACGCCATGCCTGATGGCGCTATTGATGGCGTCCAATTAACACTTGGTTTTTGCATGCCTTTATATTCGGTAAAGGGTGAAATACGCGCTTGCGAGTAATCTTTGCCATAGGTGATTACCGGCCAACCGTAATTAGCCCCAGCGGTTAAGTAGTTTAGCTCGTCACCGCCAGCAGGGCCGTGTTCGTGGCTAACAATTTGCTGCGTATCGTAATTATAAACTAAGCCTTGAGGGTTACGATGACCAAGTGAGTAAACAGCATGTGCATTTAGGTTTTTGTGATTAATAAATGGGTTATCTGTTGGAATGGTCCCATCTAGGTTTATACGTAATATTTTACCAAGTTGGCTGGTGATAACTTGTGCTTGCTCTCTAAAGTCAAAACCATCGCCCGTTGAAACTAATAACGTATTGTCGGGTAGGATAAGGGCGCGACCAGCGTAATGTTGTGGTGTGTTTTTATCAGTCGCTACTTTATAAATAACGTGTGGCTTTGAAAAGTCAGTGCCATTAAACGTGGCTTTGGCAACAACAAGCCTGTTTTCGCTTGCATCACCTTGGGCATAGGTAAAAATAACTTCTTTGGAGTCGTTATAATCTGGTGATAATACAATGTCGAGTAAACCACCTTGGCCTGCAACGTATAAACCTGTTAGGTTTAATTTTACTCTTGATTGCACGTTGTTTTTAACTATAACTACGTGGCCATCACGCTCTGTAATTAACCATGTGCCGTTTGGTAGTTCAACCATGCTCCACGGAGACTGTAATTGCGTAGCCAGTGTTTTTGTACTGTATTGCTCCTTTGGTAGCGCAACATCTGCATTAACAGAAAACGAAAAAAGCGAAAGCAAAGTAAAAAAAGAGATACATTGTTTACGGGGCAAGCCTTTGCTAGCATGACTAGTATAAGAGAAAAGCTTTATTTTAGTTTGAGATAACCATGTCGTTTTTAACACGTATATTGCCTTCATTTTTAGTTTCTTGGTTACTTACATTCACACTTGCTAGCTTGTTTCATAGCCAATACGTTGTCAATCAATTAGTTAATGTAGGTGTAGTGGTGGGCTTTAGTGATCGTGCTAGTTTAACGCTTGACGATTGGTTAGGCCTATTACCTACCTACGGCGCTATTATTGCCGTAGCACTTGCCATCGCTTTTTTTGTTACCGTAAAGCTTAATAAAAAAGTTCAAAAATACAGTACTCAGCTATTTGTTATTGCTGGCATTGTGGCATTTGCTATTGTGTTAATTGCCATTGAATCAATTATGAATATTCATATTATAGCGGGCGCAAGAGGCTGGGGTTTTTATGCTCAACTGCTTGCAGGCGCGGTAGGTGGTTTTGCGTTTTCGCAATTATTTAAAGCAACTAAAAACCAAAAAGCGTGTTAGATGTGTGAATATAAGTACGGCTTATACGTTATTTGGTGATTAATAAAGGCCGCTGTTTATTGTAAACAGCGGCCTTTAAATATGGTTTTTAGAATTTAATCAAAAAATTAAACTAATTAGTTTGTAGCTACTTAGCCCAAAAATTAGGATTAAAACGGGTAGGGTTACCAGGTTTAACATCAAAGAGTTAGTGTAGTTTCCCATAACCCCTTTTTGATTAACCAGCCATACAAGGTAGCTGCTAACAATAGGAAGTAACAACCCGTTAGCCGCTTGTGCGAATATAATTACCGCGACAGGGTCTAAACCGAGTGATGCCACCGCAGCACCAAACAATAAAATAACAATAGCAACGCCTTTAAAACGTGCGTTACCCATATCGTTTGACCAACCTAACATGCCACACACGGCGTAAGCACCCGCAAGTGGCGCTGTAATCGCGCTTGTTAAACCTGCAGCAAATAAACCAATAGCAAAAAAGTAATGAGCGGCGTCGCCAAGCAATGGCTCTAGCTGCACGGCCATGTTAGCCGCACTAATCTGCCCCGCATCGGTGCCATAAAATGCCACTGAAGCTGTAGATAAAATAGCTAAAGTGATCACACCTCCTAAAGTGATTGATAGGCCTGTATCAACATTTGTTTGTTTAATCACTTTTTGCATGTCGCTGTTACTGTCGTGTCTAGCAGCGAGTACGCCGGAGTGCAAAAACAGGTTATACGGCACAATGGTAGTGCCAACTAAAGCTAGTATGGTTGTAATCGAACCCTCAGGCATACTAGGAATAAAACCAGCAAATACATCACCCAGTGAAGGCGCGGCCATTACAAGTGTTGAGATAAACACTAAGCTCATTAAAATAACGAGTAAAATTAGCGCGTTTTCAACCACTTTATGTTTACCGCTATAAAGTAAAGCTGCACTTAAAAAAGCAATAAGTGGTGTCCATAGTTGAGGACTAACTTGAGGGAATATTTCAATTAATCCCATGCTAGCGCCACTTAAATTACCCGCTTCATAAGCTGCACTGCCCACACCAATTGCGCTAATGACTAAAAATATAGCTAAAGATTTAAATAAAGGCGTTTGAATATGTGCTCTGAGTGCTTGAGCTAAATCTTGCCCGGTAGCAACGCCAAGGCGCGCCGCCATAGATTGTAATAATATAGTGGCAACTACTGAAAACAGTAATGTCCATATAAGTGCAAAACCAAAGTTTGCACCTGCCACGCTGGCGGTAGTAATGGTCCCTGGTCCAATGAAGGCAGCGGTGACAAGTAGTCCTGGTCCTAATCGCATAATTGACCTTAATAGTGCTATTGCATGTTGCTATTTAAAGTTACATCTAACGTTTAAAACCAATATTTATACGCGATGCCGATTGTGTTATTGCTGCCACTTAAACTAAGTGCCCTGCAGCAGTAGTCGCCCCTTGACTGGCTCTTTTTTAATAAGCATATGTTATACCAATCCGCAATAATACTTAATCAATTTGAGGGATTAAATCTGACGCTAACTGCGTTAAAAATTTCTGATATACGACTGCATGGATGCAGGAGGTAGAGCAATGCAGGAGCAATTGCCGAGAACAACTAAATAACGAAATTATTGCCTGGTTATCGACACGATTTTCTCACCTCAGAATAGAACACTTAATTAAGCGAATTGCTATTAAAAAAGGTCGCGTAGGATACCAACTTGTATATAAATTTAAAGGGGGTACAGTGCGTTTGCATGAATTTCAAACGAATATATAAGCGAATTAAATGAATGATGCCGATATTTATATCGGCATTAGTATATTTACTTTATTAGGTTTTTAATCGCTTCTAAGCCTTTTTTTAGGGTATCTGCATCGGTAGCATAGTTAATACGAATACACTCCTGCTTGTGCGCCCAATCATCGTCAATGCCGATAAAAAAGTTATGACCTGGGATCACATACACGTCTTGCTCTTTAAGTTGTTGATACAACACCTCGCTTGTTATTTTTGCATCTTTAAACCACAGCCACATAAAAAATGCACCTTCAACTTTGTGCAAATAAACAGGCAGTTCGGCAAATACTTCGTCAAACAACTCAATCGCGATTTGTGCTTTATTACGATAAAAAGGCAGTACAACGTTGCGGCACAGTGGCAGTAGTTCGTTGTCGTTAATTAAGCGTGTTACTAAGCTTGGGCCAATACTATTTGGCGATAAAACCATGCTGCCGTTTACGCGGCCAATTGCTTTAATAATTTCATTGTTTGCAACTATAATACCGCTGCGTAAACCCGGTAGGCCCAGTTTTGAAAGTGACATACATAAAATAATATTTGAGTTCCACGTTAGGTTTGCATCGGTGTAAATACAACCTGGGAACGGATCGCCGTACGCGTTATCAATAATGAGTGGAATACCATATTGCTTAGCAAGCAAATCAAGGTGTTTTACTTCATCATCAGTAATTACATTACCTGTTGGGTTGGTAGGGCGTGATACGCACAGCGCGCTTATACTGCTGTCGTTTGCTAGTGTTTTCTCAACTGCTTTAAAATCAATGACGTATTTAAACTGTTTTGATGTGCTGCCTGTATTTAAAATTTCGATATCAGGCTTTATGGCAACAAACATATCAGCCGATAAACCTTGATCGGCATAACCTATGTACTCTGGCGCGAGGGGGAATAAAATCTTTTTATGGCTGCCATCCGGCATTTCGCCTGCCAACATATTAAACAGCACAAAAAAGTTAGCTTGACTGCCATTACCAAGTGCTACGTTATCGGCGCTAATATCCCATGCGTACTCTTTACTTAGCTGCCCAGCTAATGCAGCTCTAAACTCGTCGTTACCGGTTGGGCCATCGTAAAGGCCAAATACTTGCGATACTTTATTGCTGGCAACAAGTTTTTGTAATTCACTTAAAAAAACCTCATTTACTTGTGGTACTAATGCGGGATTACCGCCACCCAGCATAACAATATTAGGATTGTTACTGTTTTTAGCCCCGCCTAAGTCTTCCATTAATTGGGTAATGCCGTTGGGTTGTGTAAATTTAGTGCCAAAGTTTGAGTAGTTCATAATGCATAGCGTTTGTTAGTAATGGGGAGGGCAGTATAGCGTAAATAAAGGGCTTAAATCCGATGATGAGAATAATTCAATGCTTAGATTTACAGCTAGTTATAGTAATGCAATTCCTTATAAAACAAAGGTTAAGTTAAGGCTTTTTAACGCCGTACAAAAACTCTTCGCCGCAGTCCATATACAAATCAAATTTGGCCATGACTTTGGTGAACATAGGGGCGTGTAAAAACTCGTTTAACCATGCGCGTACATGCGTATATTCACTTTGTAAGTACCAGTGTTTATCTACACGGGCAAACTGTCTAATAAATGGCAGCAGGGCATAATCGGCTAGACTTTTTTCATCGCCTATTAAGTATTTATGCGTGGTTAGTTTTACTTCAAATTGCTTAATAAACTCTTCACAGGCTTTTTGGTAATAAATTTGTGCCATGTCTTTTGTACGAGCATAAAATTTGTACTTTTCGAGCACGGGTTTAAATTGCGTATCGTTTAGCTTAATTAACTCAAGCATGCGCTCAAGTGCTAATGGGTCTTGAGTATGCAGTAAATTATGCGGATCGTTTTGCTTTAAAGCCCACAGCATAATATCTAGGCTTTCATCTATAACTTGGTTATTAGGCAGTAATAAAACAGGCACAGTGCCTTTAGGCGATATTTGCAATAGATGCGGCGGTTTATTTTTAGTTTTTATAGCGCGTAGTAGTACTTGTTGCTCTGCCATTAAAATACCCATTCGTGCACGCATTGCGTATGGGCAGTGTTGTAATGAATATAATAATGGCAATGTCATGTTAGTTACCTTAGCTGTTTAGGCCTTCAACATACTGCTGGCGGGTTTGTACTTTAACCAAGCTATTTAAGTGTTCAACCGCTTGTGTTTGCCCGTTAATTAAATCTTGAAAATGCGCAAGTAACACGGCTTTATCCAGTTTTTCTTTATCGCCTGAACCAATGTCGGTTAAATCAATCATAAACTCGTCAAATTTGTCGGCAAAGTCACTCACAATATCCATGTTTAAAAATTGCTCATGGTTATAAATACTTGGGTAGCCGCCTTTTTGCTTATCAATAGCAAAGCTAATACCTTTAACATTGGTAACGGTGGTTTCTTTTTTACAGCTCAGCATACAGCTTGCGTCAATGCGTGGTTTTTTACATCCTACTGTTTGCTGGAAAAAACATTGTCGGCTAGTCATCATTAGTATTGGATGATAAATGCTGTACATCATTTTAAAATTGTTAGGGCGTTTAATATTACGCATTTGTGGTTTGTTTATTTCGTTTGAAATAAACGCGCCTTGTGCATTTAAATCTTCTTGTAGTGTTAGTAACGCATAAGAGTTTGTGGTGTTTAATAACGGGCCGGCAATCCAGTCAATACCCATTTGTACTGCTTTAAATGCAACGCCTGTGTTGTTACTAATAATAAGCTTAGGTTTTACAACCTCAAGCAAACGCACTGCTTCTTCAAAATCTTTACCAATTAACACCGCCGGAAACCACGGGATTAACTGTGGGTGCTCTAAAAATACATTAATGTATTTATCGTTATCGGTTCTAAAGCTCTCAGGTAATTTAAAGTAAACGTCGCCGTCAGTTAAATCACATAGGTGAACGTCTTTTATGTCCGATATTAAAATAGAGAGTGTTGTTTTGTTATCGGCTTTAGGGTGGTTTACTAGTTTTGGCTGTTCAACAGGGGCGAGGACGTCTTTGCCTTCGTTTAATAAAAACGCGACTTGCTTTTTAATACGGGCAAGCTCTTTAAACGGAATGCTTAAGTTGTTGCCTAAGTTTGAGTAATCCATATTTTTAATTTCAAAATTGGCATTACTAAACGTTTTAAAGCGTTTATCAATAGCGGCTATATCAACAACCGATTTATCGGCGGTTTGCATAGGCATTTGCGATTGAACTTCAAAGCGTAGAGGTTGAAGGGCGCTTTGCTCTGCTAGGGTGTTGTCGTGTTTATCGTTTATTGTCAGTGTTACTGTAAATGGCTGGTTTAATTGGCCGCTAAACTCAAAGCGTAGTTCTCGTTTTGAAATATCTAAAAACTCAATCTTCTTTTTAACTAACGTATCAATATCATTTTTTTCTGCGGCGAGCTCTTGCTGTGCATCGTAAATTTGCACAACCGAAATTGCGTTATTCTTTTCGTTAGCGTGATCAAAGCTATGGTCGCGCGGGTTGTCGGTAAACATGTTTTTTGTCATGTCACCTTGCAAAAACTTATTAGTAAAATTACGGTTAAATACTTTGTATAAGCTTGAATCGTCTTCAATTAAATTACCTGTTTGTACAAAGGTATCTATTTGTTTGCGCCAGCTATCAATAACGGTATGAACGTAGTTAGCACCTTTAATGCGGCCTTCTACTTTTAACGAGTCAACACCTGCGGCTACCAGCTCTGGTAAATCAAAATAGGCTGAATTGTCTTTTAAGTTTAACGGATGTTTGTTACCCATAGCCGTTGGCTCGTATTCATCACGACACGCTTGTGAGCAACGACCACGGTTACCTGAGTTACCCACGCTTACTGAGCTTGAATAACATTGCCCCGAAAAAGCAATACACAATGCACCATGTACAAACACCTCGGTTAATACATCGCATTTGTGCGCTACGTCGGTCAATATTTTAATTTCAGTCAAGTTAAGCTCGCGCGATAAATTTACACGTGTAGCGCCAATGCGCGCTAAAAACTCAACCTGTGATTCGTTATGGGTGGTTAACTGAGTTGATGAGTGAATATGCAAAGTAGGAAAGTGCTTTTTAACTATATTGAACAACCCTAAATCTTGCACAATAATGCCATCGAGCGTGGTATTTACGAGTTGGTTAAGTAGCTTAAATAGCGCGCCCATTTCATGCTCTAATATAACTACATTTAGCGTTAAAAATATTTCACAGCCGTATTCATGGGCTAGGCGAAGTGCGCCGTTAAGCTCATCAAACGAAAGATTAGACGCTCGGTTACGTGCATTAAAAGTATCTAATCCACAATAAACCGCATTAGCACCGGCTACAATGGCGGCTTTTACCGCGTTAACATCACCGCCTGGGGCTAATAGTTCAATCTTTCTACTCATTACAATGTCGCTTCGCTCATATTTAATTGCCGCGAATTTTATATGGTTAAGCACGTTAATGCTATTTATTGAGGGATATAATAAAGACTAATACCAATTCGCTTAATTAAGTGATCTATTTTGAGGCTGGAAAAACGTGTTGATAGCTAGGCAAAAAATTCGCTATTTAGTTGTTCTCGGCAATTGCTCCTGCATTGCTCTACCTTCTGCATCCATGCAGTCGTAAATGAGAATTTTTTAACACAGGTAGCGACACGTTTAGCCCCGCAAAATGATTAAGTATTATTGCGGATTGGTATAAAGTAAAAGAGTGTATAAAATTACAGTTAAGCTGGCTGATTTATTACGTAAACATGTAATAAAATGATAGTTTATAAGCCAGCAACACTTTCAACTTTACTTAGGCGAACCCCATCAGCAATCAAGATCTTAAACCGTTAGATACAGATTTAAACAGTGATGAATCTGGAATTATTAACACCCAACTAAAAATAGCCACATTTAATCTGTTTAACTATCTTGAGCCGCCCAATGCATACTATGAGTTTGAGAAAATTTATACCGCGCAGCAGTGGGCTAAAAAGCAGCGTTGGATTGTTGATTACTTAACAGAACATGCCCCTGATGTGATTGGTTTTCAGGAAGTGTTTAGCACTGACTCATTAAAAGAGCTAGTAGGCGAGCAAGGTTATAATTACTTTGCTGTAGTTGATACGCCAGAGGTGATTGATGACTTTATTTATAAACGCCCTGTAGTGGCAATCGCCTCTAAATACCCCATAGTTGAAGTAGCAGCGGTTGAGCACGATAGTGAGCTTGCAAATGCGCTTGGCCTTAATAGTGAGTTTACTTTTAGTCGTAAAGTACTAAGAGCAACTATAACGCTGCCGCATATAGGTAATACCGATTGTTACGTGGTGCATTTTAAATCTAAGCGCCCAATGATTAATGTTGATGAGCATAATAAAGAGCTTACACCCGAGCAAAACATAATTGAAATTTTAAAAGCGAATGTAGCGGGTGGGTGGGGCTCAACTATTCAGCGTGGCAGTGAAGCTACATTACTGATGATACAAATGATTGCTCGTCGCGAAGCTACGCAACAACCCATGCTATTAATGGGGGACTTTAATAATGAACTAGCGGATGGCGTATTAAGCCATTTACTAACGAGTACGCTTCGCTTTGCGCCTGCATTTGACGCTAAAACCTACCTCGATAAATATTGTTTAAATGATTCATGGGATTTGTTTGTTAAGTCGCAGCTAAGCGAAGATGACCTATTAAATGGTGGGGCAATGACTAGCGATGAAATAAGCGATAGTGAAAGCAATAGCATTTTTGATTTAGCTGATGAAAACGAAGCAAAAAATGTTAATGCAACTAAGCTTATGCCTTTAAGAGCACCAACACATTATTATGGCGCGAGCAGCTCCGTGCTTGATTATATTTTATTATCTTGTGAGTTTGATGCCAGCTACCTTGGCAGTTTTTTTGAGGTGATTGAGTATAATACTTATGATCGTCACTTAATTAACCCTGAATTTGAGCGTGATGATTTAAGTACCGATCATGGTATTGTGTTATTTACACTAAAACTAAGAAGCTAGGCTTGCTCTATGCATAATTATGCTAAAATTATAAATTAAAAGTATTCATATAGCAGCAATACTTGATGTATTGCGCCGGTTTGTATATTTTATCATCAGCCTTTTGAATTGTATTAATAATAAATTACTAAAATGGTAAATATGGAATTTTATACCTACTTGAATCATAAGCGAAATATGGATTTACCTTCGCAAATACATAGTTTCATTGTAAAGCGAATTTATAATTTTACATTTTTAGTGAAAGCTTTGCTTTTTGCTTTGTTTGTTAGCTTAAACAGCGCTTACGCACAAGAAACCACCTCATACAATTTAACTAATGAATCTAATGCAGGGCTGCTAAAAAGAGCTGAATTACTTATAGATACTGACGTTATAACAAGTATTGAACTAAGTAAGGCGTTGTTGTCACAAGCGCAAAGTGCTGATGACACGTTACTCAGCGCAAAGCTACATAACTTGCTAGGTAGGGCGAATAAAAAAAATAACAATATTAATGAATCTCTCGAGCACTTTTTACAATCCTCTGTTTACTACAGCAAATTAAATGATTCACGAAACCAAATAAAGGCATCTATTAATTATATAAATATATTATTAGAAGAAAAACGCTATGACGAACTTACTACCCGCATTGAAACTCTATTACCAACAACCCTTGTGTATGGCGATGACTTTTTTATAGCGCAAGTGCTCCTTACTAAGGGGGATTCGTTTTATGAACAAAAAAAGTACAATAACGCGAACGCGCAATATACATCTGCTTTAAAATACCTTGTTGACGAAGACGAATTAATACAAAGACAGTTAGGTGAAACGTATAAAAAATTAGCTCAGTCGTATAAACGCCTCAAAAATAGAGAGCAAACGGCTCACTTTTATACAAAAGCTTTAGAGGTATATTCTAATTTAGGTGATTTAAAGCTAATGGCGCGTACTTTAAATACACTAGCAGAAGCCCACCGTTATTTAGATAACTTAGTTTTAGCCCTTGATTACTCCACTCGCGCATTAGAAATACATAAAGACATTGACGACCCTGCCGGCTTTGCTAAGGCATTACTAGGGGCGGGTATTATTTATCGTCATATTAATCTTTATGAAAAATCACTTGAACATATAAATGAGGCATATTTATATTATAAAAAAGTAAATAACATGCTTGGGATTGCTAAAACATCAAATCAAATGGGACTGGTGATTAAGGCAGTTTGATCAGGCCGAATTTTTCTATCAAGTAACTATCGATTTGCCAAAAGGTATGGTCGAGGAAAAAACGCTCGCTTCAGCTTTAGGAGAAATGGCTGTTATTAACCTCGAATCTGGCGACTTAGCATCAGCAATGCAATATGCTAAAAAGCTTATATCACTTATAAAAACAAAAACCTTACATCGTACATTTCTACAACAGCACGTATTATTGGTAATATTTATCGTGCCCAAGGAAATAACAACAAGGCTATAGAGTATTACAAAGAGTCATTGTCGTTTGCCAGAGAAACAGGTGGTAAACTTTATGAGATAAAGTCGCTTACTACGCTTGCGGGCATTTTAATTGGTATTGATACAAATGAGGCGATTACTTTACTGAAAAGGTCACTCGCTTTATCAACCGAAATAGATGATAAATTACATATGCTATATGCCTATCGTGAAATTCGAATAGCAGAAAAATTGCGTGGTCGTATAGAAGAGTCACTTCGTTATGCAGAAGAAGAAATAGCCCTAACCGATATTATTCAAAATGAAGATAAATTGGCGCTTGAAAAAGCACATTTACATTCGCACAAAATGGAAATAGAGCTTGAGACGTTAAGAGAAAAAGAAAAACGCCATCAGCTTGAGCTTGAAAAGAAAAATAATCAAATTGAAATCGCCGCCCAAGCTAGAGTTATATCAGAGCTAGAGCTTTCAAAAAATAAATACGCCAGTATTGCGCTCGCATTTTTATTAGCCGCTTGTTTAGCTATTGTATTACTGGTTTATAGAAGTTTTATTGCCTCTAAAAAACATAATGAAGAGTTAGACTATTTGGCGGCAAGAGACCCTTTAACCAATTGTTATAACCGTCGTATTTTATTTGAGGTTATGAATCGCGACTTTTTGGATTTACCTCAGATTGAAGAGTACTGTATTTTAATGGTCGATATTGATCATTTTAAAAGCGTTAACGACACCTATGGGCATAGCATTGGCGACACAGTACTTTGTGGCGTAGCCGAACTTTTACAAGCTAATATACGTAAAAGTGATAGCGTGGCCCGTTTTGGTGGCGAAGAATTTTGTATTATTTTGCCCAACACAACTCAAGAGCAAGCAATACGTATAGCTGAGGCTATTCGTATTAAAGTTGAAAAAGCGACATTTGATGATATTCCTGTTACGTGTGGCTTTGGGGTTTCGTCTATTAAATTTAAAGCCAGAACACCTTCTGAGTTGATTGAACAGGCTGATTTAGCTCTTTATGAGGCTAAGTCCTTGGGGCGTAATCAGGTAGCGTTATGGGATGCTTCGCTTGAAGAGTTTAAACTTTATAGATCGGAGTAAATCCAGCAGTATACAGTTTAGTTTTGATGTTATTTTTAAAATTATAACAAGTAAATTTTATACAATGCTGTGTGTTACTTACATATGTAATTAGGCTTATTAGATTAACCCTTTTAATATCAGTGTATTAACTTAGGCTTTAAAATTGCAATCAATACTAAGTTAAAAACAAAACAAGGGATTTAATAATGACTGAAGTTGCACTTTCGGCCTATTTGGCATTTTACCTCTATTTAATTATGTTGCTTGTACAGTGGGCTGTGGCTACGTTTAGCAAAGCTAAAGAACCAAATGCTGTACCAGGTAAAATTGACGAGGATTTATCGCACGACAGCTTTATATTTAGAGCACATCGTACGTTTCATAATACGCTTGAAAACAGTGCATTATTTATAGGTACGGTGTTATTTGCGTTTGTAATTAATTATCAAAGCCCGATTTTTGCAATGTGTATTTGGGTGTATTTATTTGCGCGTTTAATTCACATGGCGCTGTACTACGCTATAGCAACGGAGAAAAACCCAAGCCCACGTAGTTACTTTTTTTTAATCGGCGTACTTGCTAATGTGGTTATGCTGATAATGATAGGGTTAAGACTAATCTCTTAATTTATAAAAAAGTTATAAAATTTATTTATAACGATAAAAAAAGCGAAGAGCCTTTAAGGCATCTTCGCTTTTTTGTTTAAAGTAGAAGCAGAATAAAACTACCTCTACTGTAAGGTAATATTAATGGCTAATCGACGCCTATAAACCCGCCTGTTTGGTGTGTCCATAGGGCTGCGTATATTCCACCCTTAGCAATTAATTGTTCATGAGTGCCTTGCTCACCTACGCCGCCGTCATCAAGTACAATTAATCTATCCATTTGTGCAATGGTTGATAGCCTGTGCGCTATGGCAATAACTGTTTTACCTGTCATTAAATCATCAAGACTTGCCTGAATTGCGGCTTCTACTTCTGAGTCGAGTGCACTGGTGGCTTCGTCGAGTATAAGTATGGGGGCATTTTTAAGTAGTACACGTGCAATAGCAATACGTTGGCGTTGACCGCCTGAAAGCGTAACACCGCGTTCGCCCACTTGTGCATCAAAGCCTTTATTACCTTTGCTGTCGACCAAGTCGTTTATAAACTCAAGCGCCTTAGCTTGTTTGGTCGCGTTGATCATCTCATCGTGGGTTGCATCGGGGCGGCCATACAAAATATTGTCTTTTACTGAACGATGAAGCAAGGAGGTATCTTGCGTTACCATGGCTATATATCGGCGTAGGCTTTCTTGGCTTACGTCTGTGATGTTTTGCCCATCAATTTTTATTGTTCCAGAGTCGGTATCGTAAAAGCGCAGTAATAAGTTAACAAGTGTTGATTTACCCGCGCCAGAGCGACCGACTAAACCAATTTTTTCGCCAGGTTTAATGTTTAAGTTTAAACCGTTCATTACTGGGCTGCGATTAGTCTCGTTTGCAGCTTTACCATAATTAAAGTGTACGTTGTTAAACTCAATGGTACCTTGGCTTACGTTAAGTGTATCGGCGTTTGGTTTATCGGCAACTTCAATAGGGTTAGATAGTGTTTTCATACCATCGGCGACGGTGCCAATGTTTTCAAACAAGCTGCTTATTTCCCACATGATCCACTGCGCCATACCGTTTAATCTGAGCGCTAAGCTAACAGCAACTGCAATGGCGCCGGCGCTAATTGCACTAAGTGACCATAAATAAAGTGATACAGCGGCAACCGAAAATACTAATAGGTAATTTAAGCTTTGAATAACAAAGTTTAAGCTGGTTACTAAGCGCATTTGCTTGTACACAGGCTGTAAAAATACATCCATGCTTTGTTTTGCGTATTGCTCTTCACGCTGGGTATACGAAAACAATTTAATAGTTGAAATGTTAGTGTAACTATCAACAATACGGCCAGTCATTTCTGAGCGCGCATCGGCTTGTGAGCTGGCAATTTTTTTAAGGCGCGGTACAAAGTAAAGTTGCACGCAAATGTATAAAACCAACCAAACTAATAAAGGGATCATTAAGCGCCAATCGGCTTCGGCAACTAAAAATACCATTGAGCCAAAATAAACCACGATATACATTAATACATCGAGTAGTTTGGTCACTGTTTCGCGAACGGCTAAAGAAGTTTGCAGTACTTTGGTGGCTATTCTTCCTGCAAATTCATTTTGATAAAAGCTCACACTTTGGCGCAGTAAATAACGATGCGCTAACCAGCGAATCGACATAGGGTAATTGCCAAGCAATGCTTGGTGCAAAATAGCAGAATGAAAAAATACGACTACGGGCAATACTAATAGCAGCATGACAGCCATTTTAATAAGCTCTGACTTTTGCTCTACAAACAAGGTTTCGGGCGTGTAGGCTGTTAACCAATCAACAAGTTGGCCCATGTAGCTAAATAAAGAAACCTCTAAAATAGCGAGCATGGCGGCGCTGATTGACATTAGCACCAACGACAGTTCCATTCCTTTGGTGTAGTGGCGACAAAAAGCAAATAAAGTCGAAGGCGGCTGAGTAGGTTGATCCTCAGGAAATGCTTTTGTCATTTTTTCAAATAATCGATACATTTTAAAAACTTAAATGGCAAATAATGACGAGTATCATACCATTTAAGTATTTTTAAATGCAGGTTTGTGGGGCATTAATTATGGGTATTATTCTTATTTATTGCGTTGGGTTACTTAGGTTTATTCCTTCGCTCATGTATAAGTCGTCATATCTGAGACCACCATTTCCGTAAGGCTTTTTAATTGGGCCTGTATTACAGTTTGCTAAAAAGTATATAAGAGGTTGTTCGCGCTTCATTCTAAATTGTGCATTTTTATATACCAGTGTTTGCTTTTTAAATTCACCACCTCTTACGTAAACATCATATTGCTGACCTTGCTCTGAGGCTGCTGCGTTATTCACAACGTACCATATGTCGTACCAAGTATTTGTTTGCATAGTTTTAGCTGACTGTTTTGTAGTGTAGTTTTGAATGTTGCTATATCCGCTGTCGGTTTTAACCATTAAAGCGCCATCGTTTACAAACCCGTTTGATTCTGTTTTATCGGTTACGCGAAGTGTTGGCTCAAACGCATCGTACGCATGTTTATTTATTAGCGCTGGAGTAAGGTTACTCAATCCAAAAGCATGGTTATTAGGAAACGCAGCCACGTTTATACGCATATAAAATGTGTAGGTGGCGCCAACTTCAACCGCTTGTGGAAGTTTTGTATAAGAAAGCGCTTTACGATTTCCTACAATGCCCTCAGCCGCAGGCTTTTTGAGTAAATAATGATTTGTTGATGCAGATGCTTGTTCTGATTGTATAACTGTTATTTGTGGATTTTTAACCTGTGGCTTAGTTTCATTTTGGGTATCGACACTTTGCCACTTGCTAAGTGAATTTTCAAAGTCATCAATAAGCAGCCAATCGCTCGATGTATTTTTGTGAATGTTTGAACACGCTGAGAGCGTGCTGAATAAGCAAAGAATTAGAATATGTTGGGAATGCATAATTGGCTCTCGTAATATTATTGATATTTGGTTAACCAATTTTAATTTTGGCTATAGCTTTTTTATTAATAGGTATATAACCAATTTATTTTTTTTATGTCAATCACTAAAATAAAAGTTATGGTTTAATAGAGCTGAGAAATATAATGTTGTTATTGTATTTATAAAATCAACTCAGCAAATTTTAACTGAGTATAAAAATAATTTAATAGTTAGGATGTCATATGTATACGGGTTCGTGTTTGTGTGGTGAAGTAAACGTTGAAGTGTCGGGCAGTATAACCAGCATTATTCATTGTCATTGTTCACTGTGCAGATAAAACAGCGGGACTGCATTTGCAACCAATGGCTTTGTAAATACAAGTGACTTTACAATAACAAAAGGGCAAGCACTACTTAGTGAATTTAGTTTTAAACCAGGGCGCACTCGTTACTTTTGTAAGTGTTGTGGCTCGCCGGTTTACAGTAGCAACAATGATGACAAAAGCAGAATACGAATTCGTTTAGGAATACTCGATAGCGATATTACTGAGCAAGTATTATCGCATAACTTTGTTACGTCAAAGGCTAACTGGGAGCAACTAGAAACAAGCTTACCGTGCTATGAAAAACACGAACCTAGTCGGTAAAGCCTTTTATTCAATGTGGTAAATGCTGTTAATACTTTTATAAAGGTTTGGTGCAAAGTTTATAAACACCGGTGAGTTTTGTATTTCATCAACGTTTATATGCATTAATGTTTGCTGGCTTAGTATGATCACTATATTTTTGTATTCGTTAAACTCTATTATCGCTAAGCACTTAAAGTGTTGTCTTAAAAGTACTAAAAGCATTTGCAGCTCTTGGCCAGTTTGTGGGTTTAAATTAATGATTACTTGCGTATTTTGCTCACTGCAGCGATTTATATTTTGCCAAAAGCTATCGCTGGTTAAAAAAGGCTGATGATATTCACCACTAAAAATATCGATAGTGATTACGTTAAAGTGATCAGTGCATTGGGTAATATATTGCTCGGCGCATTGTAAATAGCTGCTGTGCTTAATAGGTAACTTAAAGTGCTGGGCTGCAATTAAGGCAATGCTTGGGTTTATTTCTACCGTGTTAAATGTATTGATGGTGTTTATGTAAGGCGTATTACTTTGTAAGTGATACATAATTCGCTCAAACCCTGCCGTGCCTAAACCTAAATTTAATATATTTAGTGTATCTACCGGTTTAAGTAAAAATAACATCATACATTGGTTTACAGGCACTATTACTTGCTCAGGGTGTATAAGGTTCATAACGCCTTGAATTGTTATATCTTCATTGGTTTTTTGTGCAAGCGTTAACCAACGGTATTCTTTGTTTTGATACACGCATACTGGGCCGTATGCACTTTGCTGCGACTCAATAAGGTTACTTTTAATTGTATCTTCTTTTAGCTGACGCATAACTTAAACTATTAATGTATACACAATTACAGTGTGCCACGAAAATCGTATTTTTTTATAGATTATTGTGTAACAAGGTTTGTAATTTAACCTCTAAATATAATATTGTATTAGCAATTAATTACTTAGACGTTATTCAAGGATTGGAAATGGGGTTGATTCTAGGGCCTGCTGTTTTAGCGTGGTTTGCGGTATTTATCTATTCTTTACGATTAGGGTATGTGCTTATTTATAAAAATATGAGCGTGTTAACCACAGTGTCTACTTTTGCAATTAGTATTGTTGGTATGTTGGCTTTTATGACGTATGGATATAGGCAGTTTGTAAACAATACCTCTGTTTGGGCATTTGAGATCCCGAGTTACTTTTTATTTAGCAAAATAGCTTTTATAGGTGTATTGAGTGGTTTTTTACTTAACTACTATATTAATCCTGAAAATAGTTCGGAGTTTTTGAGCTGTTTAGCATTTGTATTAATATTTATGTTTTCTGCTGGTGTGCTTGCAAGCTTAGGAGGACATGAGGCCTTTTTGAAAGAATTTGATATTAAAACTACTCATTAAAAGTATGCATAATAAATTTTGGCCCAGTACCTATAAAAGGTAGTGGGCTTCTTACTATCCTAATAACCTCTTGTAAATGCGCTTTAGCGTGATCCTTTCTACATCTACCTCAAATGTATTGCCATAAAACCTTAGTTAAGTAATGGTTACACTATAATAATTAGGAGCTAATAGATGCTTAAAACACCTTTGAAAATCACAACAACGTTACTTAAATTTACTGCAATTGCAGGCGCCTGCACACTTGCATTATCAGCACATGGGAAAACACAACTTCAATACACAGAACAGCAAAAATTACATGATATAGCAGCTCAAGTATCAGCCGAACGTATTGGTAGTGACATTCAAACGCTGGTGGATTTTGGTACTCGCCATACGCTTTCAGAAACTAAATCGGATACTCGAGGCATTGGTGCGGCTAGGCGCTGGATAAAAAATGAATTTGAAAAAATATCCGCGCAGTGTGGCGGTTGTTTGGAAATTATTGAAGTAAAGGACACTATATCGGGCGAAAAGCGCATTCCTAATCCTGTTGAAGTGGTTAACATTGTGGCTATTCAACGAGGGTCAAGTGAGCCTAATCGCATGGTGATTATGTCGGGTGATATAGATTCTCGTGTGAGTGATGTTATGGACTTTACGAGTGATTCACCTGGGGCAAATGATAATGCATCAGGTGTGGCGGGAGTAATTGAAGCTGCTCGTGTTTTAAGTAAATACAAATTTAATGGTTCGGTAGTTTACGCGGCGCTTTCGGGCGAAGAGCAGGGTTTGTTTGGTGGAAAAATATTAACGGCTTATGCACAAAAGCATGACTGGCAAGTTCATGGCGTTTTAAACAACGATATGATTGGCAATATTACCGGTATTAATGGGGTAACTGATAATACAACTGCGCGTATATTTTCAGAAGGTACCCGTGTTGTAGAAACAAAAGAGCAAGCTAATACTCGCCGCTTTACAGGTGGTGAAGTTGATTCGGCGAGTCGAAATTTAGCGCGCTACATAGATACTATTGCTGACAGATACATTCCTAACCTAGATACAATGCTTGTATATCGATTAGATAGATTTGGCCGTGGGGGGCATCATCGTCCATTTAATGATGCAGGTTTTGCAGCAGTGCGTATTATGGAAACTAACGAGCACTACGATCGCCAGCATCAAGATTTACGCACTGAAAATGGCGTTGAGTATGGCGATACAATTGAAGGCGTTGATTTTGATTATACAGCTAAGTTAACTTCACTTAATGCGGTAACGATGGCATCTATGGCGTGGGCGCCCGCACCGCCAAAAGAAGTTAAAATAAAGGGCGCTGTTACAGCTGATACATCGTTTTCATGGCAACAAAGCAATGATGAAAATATTGCTGGCTATAAAATTTATTGGCGTTACACGAGCGAGCCGCAATGGCAGTTTAGTAAATACGTTGGTAAGGTTTCACAGTACACACTTAAAAACGTAGTGATTGATAATTATTACTTTGGTGTAGCCTCTGTTAGTAAAGACGGTGTTGAGTCGCCAGTAGTATTTCCGGGTGATGTGGGTTCGTTTGATCACAATATAAAATAATAGTTTGGCTAAAAACACAGCAAACAGAGCGCTTTAAGGTGCAAATGACCGTTTTATACTTGCACCTTATTTACTAAGCCCTTAGAGTGTTAAAAAAGAAGTAAAAGGTTAATAAAAATGCAGCAACAAGAAAAAAAGCCGTTAACAGCAAAAGAACAAGTTATAACTGATGAGCAAAGAATGCAGTGGCAACGCGAATGTTTTCAAACAGCGCAAAAGCATTTAGCCGAAAAGGGCATTATGCCAAAATCAGTAGTTGATAAAGACAGTCGGTTTTTAGCACCACTTTGTGCAATGTGGAAATTTAAAGCACAGAACGGTAAAACATATTGGGTAGTAACAGGGCGGTTACCTACAGATCATGCTGAGGTAAGTGCAGCTACAGATGCTCGTGATGCAATGCGTTACTTTTCTTTGCAGTGGCAATTAAAAGCGGATCAGATTATGAGTACAGGCGCGCGTGATAAAACACAGGTAGACTTTGCTAACTTACTTATAAATAGAGCACATGGCTTGTACGAAATGTATGATAATGAACCGCTGTGGGCAAATGAGGCAAAGTAACGACAGTTTGGGTTAAGTAAAAAAGTAGAGGGTGATAGCTTATTTATTGCCCTTTGCTTTATCTAATGGAGAAGTGTGAAGGGGGTTGTATTAAACGCTGAAACAGGGCATTGCATACGTTGCCTAGGAATTCCCGCCTCCATAAATACATTCCCTTGCTGAATAAAGCCATTTCGCTTAAAACGCTCTACTTCATTTAAAATACAATTAATGCTTACTTCTTCAATATCTTGGTTTGACGCTAATTCTACAATAAAGTTGAGAAGCGATTTATATACTTTGCGATTACGGTGCTCAGGTAATACAGCTATTCTGCCGATCAAGCCATCTTTACATAATCTACCTGTTGCTATTGGGCAGTTTGCATCGTCTGTAACAAGTACATGTAATGCAATTTTATCTAGGCTATCAAATTCGATTTGTTTGGGGATATGTAACTCGTAAACAAAAACTCGCTCTCGAATTTTTTGTAGCAAATCTTTTTTTATATCCCATTCAACCTTATCAACCAGATAGCCCATTGCAAACTCCTATTGATACCTAATTAGAATGAGTAAGCAAT
This sequence comes from Pseudoalteromonas sp. SR44-2, assembly GCF_014163745.1. Lineage (NCBI taxonomy): Bacteria > Pseudomonadati > Pseudomonadota > Gammaproteobacteria > Alteromonadales > Pseudoalteromonadaceae > Pseudoalteromonas > Pseudoalteromonas sp. SR44-2. Next base: position 105,888 of record NZ_JACJDW010000003.1, read on the forward strand.
CACAGCAAAATTATTTATGCCAATATCAGATGAAAATTAAAAATTTTAACTGACCTGTATACATCATATTTTACGCTGAAAAATGCTCATCATTATTAATATAATTGGCATTATTACTCGTGGTCTATATTAAACCAGATCCCCTCATTAACAAGTGTAGTAAAAGTTTGTGTAAAAACTAAACTTGGATTTGTTAAATTTAATGCTGAAGTTTCAAACTCAGTATGATCGGTAAGTAGTTTTAACGCCGCTAAGTCGGTTAGCGGCATAGCGTAATTTTCGCCATTTACACTTAGTAAAACTTCTGTATCGAGTTGCTGATAAATAGCGCGTGTGCCGCCTAAGCGTTCAAACACTGTTTCTTCATCACTTAAATCATCGCTTATTTGCTCTGACGTAAATGGAGGCTCTACTGGCGCTAAATCCATTTCATGTTTGGGCTGACTAAGTGTTGAGCCTAACCATTGTTTAAATAAATCGTCATTTTCTAAAAGTGCTACCATCAGTGTTTTAACTTTATCAACTTCAAGGCTTGTAAGTTCACCTTTAGATTTTCTTAGTGTGATGTTGTGATCGGTATAACGTTTTTGGCCGCTTTCGGTATCAATAATATGATCGGCAAAGCTCGATAATAAATCTTGTTGATTTGGCGCTCTAAAACCAACTGAATAATTGAGCGCGTTTTCTACGGCGTAACCTTCGTGAGGGCATCCTGGTGGAATATATAAAATATCGCCAGGCTCTAATATGCAATCAATTACGGCTTCAAATGCTTCTACTTGCAGTAATTTTTTGTTTTGAGCAAACTGCTTAAGTGTTGGATCGGGCAGCCCTACGCGCCAATGACGTTTGCCTTCGCCTTGAATAATAAACACGTCATATTGGTCTAAGTGTGGGCCAACACCACCATTAGGCGTTGAGTAGCTGATCATTAAATCATCTATGCGCCAGTTTGGAATAAATCTAAATGGCTCTAGTAGTTGCGCAGCTTCGCTATGCCAGTGATCAACTGCTTGCACGAGCAGTGTAGAATGATCGTCTGTTAACTGCTCAAAGTCTTCAAATGGACCTTGGTAGGTTTGCCAATCATTTTTATGATTGGTAATAATACGTGACTCTATGCTTTCTTCCATTGCGAGGCCGGCAAGTTCATTAGCATCAAGTGGGTCTTGAAAGTCTGCAAAACCTTGTTTGATTAAAAGCGGCTTTTTTTGCCAAAAATGGCTTAAAAACTCTTGCTCAGACAAATTATTTATTTTTAATTGATACATACATTATGCCTACTAGTTAGTGCAATGGGGTTAAAACAAAAAAAGCGAAAGGATAATCCTTTCGCTTTTTAAAAGAGTAATTTAGTTTTTAAACTAAGTCATCAATAAACTCAACAGCACGACCAATGTAATTAGCAGGTGTTAGTTTTTTCATTTCTACTTTAGCGTGCTCTGGAAGGTCAAGACCATCGATAAAGTCAGCCATTATTTCTTGATTTACACGTTTACCGCGTGTTAAATCTTTAAGTTTTTCGTATGGCTTTTCAATACCATATTTACGCATAACTGTTTGAATCGGCTCGGCTAGCAATTCCCAGTTTTGATCAAGCTCGTCTGCTAAACGTTGCTCGTTTACTTCAAGCTTGCTCACACCTTTAAGTGTTGATTGGTATGCAATGATCGCATAGCCCATACCTACACCTAAGTTACGTAATACCGTTGAATCGGTAAGATCACGCTGCCAGCGAGAAACTGGTAATTTTTGTGCAAGGTGAGCAAAAATAGCGTTTGCTAAACCTAAGTTACCTTCTGAGTTTTCAAAATCAATTGGGTTAACTTTATGCGGCATTGTAGATGAGCCAATTTCGCCCGCAATTGTTTTTTGCTTAAAGTGATTAAGTGCGATGTAACCCCACATGTCACGGTCAAAATCGAGCAAAATAGTGTTAAAGCGTGCAATTGCGTCAAACAACTCTGCAATATAGTCATGCGGTTCAATTTGTGTAGTAAATGGGTTAAGTGTTAAACCTAAGCTTGATACAAATTTATCTGCGTGAGTATGCCAGTCGTAATCTGGGTATGCGCTAAGGTGAGCGTTGTAGTTACCAACTGCACCGTTAACTTTACCAAGCATTTCTACTTGTGCAATTTGGTCGCGTTGACGCTTTAAACGCATGTATACGTTAGCAAACTCTTTACCCATCGTTGATGGTGTAGCTGGTTGCCCGTGCGTACGAGTCATCATTGGGATTGCTTTGTACTCAATCGCTTTTTCTTTAATTGCGCTTAAAAGTTCATCGCAATAAGGGAGTAAAACCTTGTTACGTGCTTCGCTAAGCATTAAACCATGAGATAGATTGTTAATATCTTCTGAAGTACAAGCAAAGTGAATAAATTCATTGATTGCATGAAGCTCACTGTTATCGGCTACTTTTTCTTTTAATAAGTATTCAACCGCTTTAACATCGTGGTTTGTAGTGCGTTCAATATCTTTAACGCGCTGTGCATCAGCTTCACTGAAGTTATCTACAATAGCGTTAAGTAGTGCATTTGCTTGTTCGCTAAATGCAGGTACTTCTTTTATATCGCTTGCTGCAGCTAACGCTTGCAACCAACGCACTTCAACAATTACGCGGTATTTAATTAAGCCAAATTCGCTGAAAATACTGCGTAGTTCAGTGGTTTTGCTGCCGTAGCGACCATCCACTGGAGAGATAGCCGTTAACGCTGAAAGCTCCATAATAACTCCTAAATTTTAGTTTGAACGATAGTTAAATTTTTGTTTTAGCAATGGCGAGTATTTTTCTTTTTGAAAAGAAAAAGTGACGGCGTTTACCGCCCATTTGTCGCCATAATACTGCACTTCTAACACCGGCTAGTAATAGGGCACGGATTTTATTTTGAGTGAGCTGCTGTTTTAATAACTCGGGTTTACCATAAACCTGTATTCGGTGCCCAAGGGGGCTCAGCACCGACGAGTATATATCTGCTAAACCGGCAACAACGCTCTCGTCGGTAATAGCAAAATGATCTAAACGACGATGAATATCATCAATTCGTTTGCCTAATTCGTTTAAGCTCTTGTCGTTTGCATTTAGTGCACGCTCAAGCTGCATTAAACCACCTACGTACTTTACTATTTCAACATCTTTTTGAGCGCCTGCAGTAAGCTGCGCCATTAATGTTTTATAGCCATCACGTAGGTTATCTGTACCTTGATAAACGTCCTCTGGAGATTCAGGAGATGTTTGAATAATACTTGAAAGTAAGATTTCTAAATCGTGTTCGTTGTTGCTGCCGTATTGGGCAATTTTTTGAACTTGTTTAGCAACCTGGCACATGGCGGCAAGCGCCATGACTTGGTATTCATTCATTACTTAATCACCGAGTCAATAATACCACCACCTAAACACACATCTTCTGCATAAAATACGGCAGATTGACCTGGCGTAACTGCTTTTTGTGGCTCGTCAAATAATACACGAGCCATGCCGTCTTCACCTACAAGTAGGGTACAGCTTAAGTCTTCTTGACGGTAACGTGTTTTAACTGTGCAGCGAGTGGTGCCTTTAGGGCCAACGCGGTCTACCCAATGTAATTGGTTTGCATTAAGACCATTACTGTATAGGCGAGGGTGATCTTTACCTTGACCAACAACAAGTACGTTACGTTCTAAATCTTTATCAACTACGTACCATGGTTCGCCAGAACCTTCCTTCATACCACCAATTAACAAGCCTTTGCGTTGTCCAAGCGTATGGTACATTAAGCCTTCGTGCTCGCCTACGTTGTTACCGTCAGTGTCTTCGATAACGCCAGGTTGAGCTGGTAAGAACTTTTGTAAAAAGTCTTTAAATTTACGCTCACCGATAAAGCAAATTCCGGTGCTGTCTTTTTTATCGTGAGTGATTAGGTCTTGTTCTTCTGCTATGCGGCGTACTTCTGGTTTTTCGATATCACCTACAGGGAATAACGTTTGGCCAATATGTTCATGGCTTAGGGTATATAAGAAGTAGCTTTGATCTTTATTGTTATCAAGTCCGCGACACATTACGTATTTGTCATCGCGAAGTTCACGGCGAACGTAGTGTCCGGTTGCAATAAAGTCAGCACCGAGTGCTTGAGCCGCAAATTCTAAAAAGGCTTTAAATTTAATTTCTTTATTACACATTATATCTGGGTTTGGCGTACGACCAGCTTTGTACTCTGCTAAAAAGTACTCAAATACATTATCCCAATACTCTGCTGCAAAGTTTACTGTGTGAAGTTCAATGCCTAATTTGTCGCACACGGCTTGTGCATCTTTTAAGTCATCAGCGGCGGCACAGTATTCATCATTGTCGTCTTCTTCCCAGTTCTTCATAAACAGGCCTTCTACTTGGTAGCCCTGTTGTTGTAATAAATATGCAGATACAGAAGAATCAACACCGCCGGACATGCCAACAATGACTTTAATGTGACTATTTTCGCTCATGAATAATTTCGCTTATACAGATTGCTGTTAACTTGGAAAGGCCGCGATTATAGCATGTATTTTGTTTTAGCTTAAAGAGCGTAGGGCGGCAAAGGACATAATTTGTCGCTATTTTATTTGTATAACAAATAGCAAACTAGACTTAAACGCATTATCAGGCTTTAACTTTAGTAATATTAAAGTGATCTTTACTAATAAATTAAGACTATAGAATAATTCATGTAGTTATTGAGTTTTATTAATAGTATTTTCTTTCAAAACTACTAGGGTAAATATACACTTAATAAAAATAAAATAGTGGTGGGTATATGGTTGTAAACCACTTTAAAGCCGCTTGAAATATAGTCAATGGAATGAATATATGAATTATGCCTATCAAATAAACAAGATAAATTCTTTAGTCGAGCATTACACACAAAAATCTGATTTTGTGGATAGCGAATTACTTTCTAGCAAGACGACAGAGTTTAAAAAATCAGCCTATCATCTTTTTTATGAGTTAATAAAACTCAAAAACCCTCATATTTACCAAGAGCCAAACCATGTACATGAATTATTTAGCTTAATAAAAGGTTCAACAGTTAAAAAGAAAGTTGAGTTAAAGGTGCTTGAGCATTTAGAGCACTGGTGGCTTGAATGGTATTTCGCCTTAGAAATGGACGAAAAGCTTAGTATAGAAAAAAATGATATGCCAATGAGTTACTTGCCTCAAAGTACACTCAACCCTATGCGCAAACATGAGATAAGCCACTACGCTAGGTTATTTACCGTTTTGCCAATGCCAGTATGTAATGTATGTGCTAAGACGGGCGATATTTTGAAAGTTAATCAACGTTTTGTAGATGTTTTTGGTTATACAGTAGAAGATGTGCCGAATCTTAAATCATGGTGGGAAAAAGCGTATCCAGATCCCCAATACAGAGCACTTGCAAAAGAGCTGTGGCAAGACTCACTTGAAAAGGCACTAAATAACAATAACGACATACCTGCAAATAACTATCGAGTGTCTTGTCGTGATGGTTCGCAAGTGATGATGGAAATTTCAGGGATTGATATAGGTGAAGAGTTTTTAGCTGTTTTTAATGATGCAACAGAGCGTTTAGAAGCAGAGGATATACTTAGGGATATGGCCTTTTTGGATGCATTAACCAAAATTGCAAATAGGCGTCGGTTTGATGAAAAGCTAACGCATGAGTATGAAAGAGCAAAAGAATGCGAAGGCATGCTATCGATGATTATTATCGATATTGACCATTTTAAACAATTTAATGATCGGTATGGGCATGTAGCGGGCGATACGTGTTTATATGACGTGGCTCAAAAAATTGCTTCAACGGTTAGTCGCCCAGAAGATTTTGTGGCGCGCTATGGTGGAGAGGAATTTGTTGTTTTACTTCCACAAACAGATAGGCAAGGAGCGCTGTTTATAGCAGAGCAAATACAAAAGGCTGTAGAAAGCTTAGCTATTGCTCACCAAGATAGCTTTACCGGATTTTTATCAATAAGTATGGGCATTAATACCATTAGCAACTATACAAATAGTAATGAAATCAGCTTTGTTAAAGCCGCTGATAACGCCCTTTATTATGCTAAAAAACAAGGACGTAATTGTATAGCGCTAAGCTCAGAGTAAATCAATTATAAATAGTTTCTAAGCTTAACGGTGGTCGATTCAAGCTGTCGTTAATGCACTTGAGCACTAAAGGGCTTCTAAGAGGTAATGATTTTATTTGCTCTAATGTATGCCAGCTAGCGCTGATGATGTCGGAATCCATTGGTGTTGGTGCTTTTATATTATTAGGCGCTTCAAATAAAAAACAGAACCGTAAATAGTGCACTGCGTTATCAGCATGCAAATTATACACACCTAAAAAGCCAATAGGCTCAAGCGCTAAGCCGGTTTCTTCAAGTAGCTCTCTGCTTGCAGCTTGTGCAAGCGTCTCATTTTTCTCTAAATGACCCGCAGGTTGATTGTAACAAATTTGCTTTGTAAATTTATCGCGCTCTTTTACAAGTAAAAACTCATTTTGCTTTTTTACTATTGCTGCAACCGTAACATGCGGTTTATGCATCAACTACGCCCTTAATTACTTTGTATTCACCACAATTAATATCATCCAACGTATAGTTGCCAATACTGTAGCGAATAAGGCGAAGTGTAGGGTGGCCAATATGCGCGGTCATTCGACGAACTTGTCTATTTTTACCTTCATTAATGGTAATACTTAGCCAAGTAGTGGGGATTGCTTTTCGTTCACGTACAGGTGGATTACGAGCCCAAATTGTTGGTTCATCAATTATTTTAACGTTAGCGGGGAGTGTAAGCCCGTCTTTAAGTTCTACGCCATTACATAAATCATTAATTGATTCACTCGTTGGTTCACCCTCAACTTGTGCCCAGTAGGTTTTATTCGTTTTTTTATCAGGAGCAGTTAAGGAGTTTTGTAATTTTCCACAGTTTGTTAAAAGCAATAAACCTTCACTGTCTCTGTCTAACCTTCCTGCTGCGTAAACTTCTTTAATAGGAATAAATTCAGCAAGCGTTTTTCTGTCTGCGTCATCTGTAAATTGGCATAGCACATCAAACGGCTTGTTAAATAACACAATTTTTCTGTCTTTAGATGCTATTTGCGGCTTTATTTCTCTTTTACCAGATGGCGTTTTGTTAAGTGCACTGCGTGAATAAGTACGCCCAGTACTTCTTTTTGGCTTGGCTTGTGTTGCATGATTATTGCCTGATTTAGATCTCATTATATGCACCTAGCTGGTTTTGGTAATCCAGCTATTTTTGTTGCTTGCTTGGCTGGGCCTTTAGGAAATAATTTATATAAATAAAGGCTATTTCCTTTATCTTCACCGAGTGCTTTAGCCATTGCTTTTACAAGCATTCTAATTGCTGGACTGGTGTTATATTCAATGTAAAAATCACGAACAAAGTTAATAACTTCCCAGTGCTGCTCACTAAGTGTGATGTTTTCTTGAGTAGCAATTATAGGCGCCAGCTCCTTTGACCATAAAGTATGGTCGAGCAAGTAGCCTTGTTTGTCGGTTTCAATCTGTTGGTTGTTAAATTCAAGCATGAGTTACCACGTAATTGATTGGTTAGTTGATAAAGTGAGTGCCACAAAGTCTTCATAGCTAATTGCTTTATCGTTATCTGCTAATTTTATTGCACGTACTTGCGCGTCTTGTTCAAGTATTAACAGTGTATCTGCAAATTGTCTAAATTGTTTTTTTGCAAAGCAGGCATCACCAACAAGTAGTACCTTATCGCCTGATAAAATTAAATTCTCAAGCTGATTTGCCGAGTAATAGTTAAGCGGCTTTGAAAAAATATGTAACGTACTCATAGATTCACCACATGTTGCTGCGCTTTAATTAGTGTTTGTTGTTGACTAAAGTTAAGAGCTTTTGCCTCTATAAGTAAATCATGTTTATTTAAACCATAATCAAGCAATGATTTTTCACACACGAAAATATTTTCAACATCATAAATTTCGAGCGTTTTAATATTTTTAAAAAAGTCTTTTAAGCCAATAATGTTTGGTTGCTGATGCTTTTTTAAAGCCAAAACGGCGGGGCCGCTAAACAACCAACTTACATTTTGGTCAACAGCAGCAAATATCAATGTCATATCTAGTGCATCACGAATATTTAAATCGTCAAATGGGCTGCACTGACTCATTACTAATACGTTTATCATTTAAATTGCACCCATTTATCTGCGTCGCTTGCAAGCATTGCAAATTCAGCTAACCCTGCGACTTTAAATACACCTGTGTTTTTAATATCCAACCCGCGCTTTTGAGCTGCGGTAACACACAGCATTAAATTTAGTTCTTGATCAGCGAGTTGCTGCCAAAGTGCTGAAATTTGAAGTTCGTCTGAGGATAAATCAAAGTGGGTAGATGCATGATAAATACCTTGCTGGTATAAAAAAATAGCATCAATGGTGTGCCCTTGGGCTAAACATGCATTCGCAAATTTAACTATGCGTTGCGTGGTATCGTGATCGGATGGTGGTGTATGTAATGAAAGAACAAAGCGTGCCAAAACAATTCCAATAAAAAAGCCCCAATAAAGGGGCTATTTTAACAGAACTATTTAATTAGTCATCACTTGCGCCAAGTAGAGCAAGCAAAGAAGTAAATAAGTTATATACGCTTAGGTATAAAGACACTGTTGCACGAATGTAGTTAGTTTCACCACCGTTTATGATTCGGCTTGTATCAAATAAAATCAAACCAGACATAATCAGTACAACTGCTGCATTAAGCACCATAAACATCAATGAACTGCCAATAAAAATATTAACGATACTTGCTACAATCACAACGATTAAGCCAACAGTTAAAAAGCCACCCATGAATGAGAAGTCTTTTTTAGTGTTTAGTGCATAAGCAGATAAACCAAAAAAGATAAGCGCTGTAGAACCTAAGGCTTGCATAATAAGCATTGGGCCATTTGGTAATGCAGCATAATGGTTAAGCAATGGACCTAAGCCAGCCCCCATTAAACCTGTGAAAGCAAACACCCAAAATACACCAGATGCTGTATCTGCTTTTTTATTTACAACAAATAATAAACCGAACGAAACGAGTGTAAACACAATTCCCATAAAGTAAGGTAATTGTAGTGCCATTGAAATACCGGCTGTAACTGCACTAAATGCAAGTGTCATAGCTAGTAAAAAGTAGGTGTTTTTAAGTACCTTGTTTGTTTCAATGGTAGACATTACCGGTTTCGCGGTATTGTACGATTGATTAAACGCCATTGTAGAGCTCCTTTAAGTGAAACGTGTGTGTTTCGATAATTTAACTAAAATTAGATTACCAACTCTTATATGTTTGGGCAAACCTTTGTAGATCAATAGAGTTAAATATTTAAATAAAAGTATATTGACGGCTAAATTAAAAACATTTTGTTTTAACTTTAAACAAATTAATTGTTTTTTAAGCACTTAAACAATTAATTTAAAAAAAAGCTTCACAAAAGGGATGGGTTTCCCTATTATGCAGGCCGTGCGGAGAGATGGCAGAGTGGTCGAATGCACCGGTCTTGAAAACCGGCATGGGTTTATAGCCCATCTAGGGTTCAAATCCCTATCTCTCCACCACTTATTAATTAGTGTGTGGTAATTTATTTATCATTCATTTAAAAGTTATTAGTACACTCTTACTTTTAACTTAGCAGTATCGGAGAGATGGCAGAGTGGTCGAATGCACCGGTCTTGAAAACCGGCATGGGTTTATAGCCCATCTAGGGTTCAAATCCCTATCTCTCCACCATATAACAAAATAGCCCGCTAATTTAGCGGGCTTTTTTGTGCCTGTAAAATAAATAAGTGCAAATAGAAATTGTGCGTTTTGTCATCATAAATTACGACCATAGTCTCTGTTTCTAACCTTTAGATCTTGGTGCATGCTTTATACACAGAATTTAGATTTGTGTATTAAGGATTTTAAATGAAACATCAGCTAGCAAAAAGCGTAGGGCTTTCGTTATTATCGCCTATTATTGTAGGTAGTTTACTTGGTGTTTATTACTCTCTTACGCTTGAAGGCGAGTTTGTATCAATATTTCTTACCTTATTAATGACCGCCATATCAAATGCACACATAGTAGGCTTAACAATGGCTGCTTTTGTTGTGCCAGGGTATTTACTCATGTTTAAGTATTCTAAAGTTAATTATTCAGGGGTATTAACTCTTGGATTACTAGGCGGAGCGATATTTAGTTACTTATTAAGTGCCACAACTGGCGAGATATTTTTGATCAATAGTGTAATGTCAGCATTCGCTGCTGGGCTGTTTTTGTTTGGTCTTCGTAAAACAGCAAAAAAATAATCGCAGCATTATTAACCAAGCACACTGATAAACGGTGCGATTTCCTTTTTTTTACCTCCAAAAGGTTCCAATTTTTCACGACAAAGAGTACCTTTAGCTACTGTATGTTTAATAAGAAGTAGTTTGGTATGCAAAAGCACGATTTTTACCAGTCATTAGTTAAGCAAACGCAATCGCTGATAGCTGGTGAATCTAATGTAATTGCCAATATGGCAAATATAAGCGCGCTGTTATTTACCTCTTTAGAAGATGTAAATTGGGCGGGTTTTTACTTTATGGATTCTCCTACTGAATTAGTACTTGGCCCGTTTCAAGGCAACCCTGCATGCATCCGTATTCCAGTTGGAAAAGGGGTATGTGGAACTGCCGCTGCAAACGCAGAGACACAACTAATTGAAGATGTTCACGCTTTTGACGGGCATATAGCCTGCGATGCAGCGTCTAACTCTGAAGTGGTTGTACCTATCATGAAACATGGTAAAGTATTTGCAGTTTTAGACATTGATAGTCCAAGTATTGGCCGATTTGATGCTGACGATAAAGTGGGTCTAGAAGCATTAGTAAAATGCTTAGAGGCGAGCTTGTAATGAAAGATTTGCTAAATGTTCAAGACTACCTATTTGCTGTACAAGATGTCGGTGACTGGGAAGGCGATGAAGAACATGTAGCGGAAACGCTCAATGATTTGATTCATATTGCATGGGATCGTCTTCCAGATGATTCAGAATGTGAATTTATTGATGAAACAATTAATGGTATTTGGGAACACCTTCGAGGTGATATGGCTGTTATAGAAGCCGATTTCGAAGAGTTGGTCGACTGGGTAATACACTACGTCGATTCGTCCCTTGATGAAAAGATGTGAAAAATAGGTTCTAAAATGGAAACCACAAACAAGCTAAAAGATATTAATGAAGTGTTGGAATTTTTATATCAAGAATTTCCACAATGTTTTAAACAAAAAGATGGCATCAAGCCGCTTAAAGTCGGTATTTTTAAAGATATTGCTGAGCGTATTGAAGGGTCTGAAAAAGTAAGTAAGACTCAAGTTCGTCAAGCGCTTAGAAAATACACGTCTAACTGGCGTTATTTAGAAGCTGTGACTAAGTCAGAGTTTCGTATTGATCTTGATGGCAATCAAGGTGAAAAAGTTGAGCAAGAGCATATCGACCATGCGCAAAAAGCATTGGAAGAAAGCCGCGCTAAAATGGCTAAACGCAAAAAACAACAGCGTCCTCGCCAAGATTCTGATTCTAAATCTTTCAAGAAAAAACCAGCTCATGCTAGCAAACCAGGCGATAAAAACGCTCCTGCAGCTAACAAACCTGCTAAAGCAGCGCCGGCTAAGCGTTCAGGAAAAATTGAACCTTTGCCAGCAACTGAGGTCAAGGTTAATAATAAGGTTAAGGTTAAACTTGGCCAAGCACTTGTAAATGCAGTAATAACTGAAGTGAACAAAGATGATGTTCATGTTGAGTTAGTAACAGGTATGCAAGTTAAAACCAAAGCTGACAGCTTATACATTGTTTAAGTTGTAAATAAATTAAGGAGTTGTGTATGAGTAAAAAGTTTACGCTCATTCCGTTAGTTGCTGCCCTGTTTTCAGGTTCATTATTTGCTGCTGTAGAAGCCGTCACTATTGACGATTTACCTCAGCTCAAGCAAGAGAGTCAACATGGTACTGCTAGCAAACGAGTGGCTAGCTTATTTGCTCGTTCACACTATACACCGGTTCGATTTAACGATGAGCTTTCTAGTAAAGTGTACGATCGTTATATCGAATCCCTTGATTTTAATAAAAGCGTTTTCTTAGCCAGCGATATCGCCTCATTTGAGCAATATCGTGATGACTTTGATAACGCTATTACTACCGGTAAATTAGACTTTACGTTTGATATTTTTAACTTAAGTCTTAAACGCCGTTTTGAACGTTACGAGTATTCACTTACTCTGCTTGAAAAAGAGATGACGTTTGATAAAGAAGATGAATACTTTTTTGACCGTGTAGATTCAGCATGGCCTGCGTCACAAGCTGAGCTTGATGAAATTTGGCGTGAGCGTGTAAAGTACGACGCACTGCGTTTGAAAATGACGGGTAAAGATTGGGAAGGCATTAAAGAGGTGCTGACCAAACGCTACAAAAATGCAGAAAAACGTTTAGTACAATCAAATTCAGAAGATGCTTTTCAAATTGTTATGAATTCGCTAGCACGCAGCATTGAGGCGCATACGTCTTATTTATCGCCACGTCGTGCAGAGCAATTCAAAATGGATATGGACTTAGAGCTTGAGGGCATTGGTGCCGTATTAAGCCCTGATGAAGATTACACTGTTATTCGCAGCTTAGTGCCGGGAGGCCCTGCAGATAAAACAGATCAAATTAAAGCTGATGATCGCATTATTGGTGTTGCTCAAGATGGCGAAGAGTTTGTAGATGTAATTGGCTGGCGTTTAGATGACGTAGTTGATTTAATTAAAGGTCCTAAAGGGACTAAAGTACGTTTACAGTATTTAAAAGGTGTTGATGCTCACGGCGCTCCGAAAGTTGTAGAAATCACTCGCGATAAAATTCGACTTGAAGATAGAGCGGCTAAATCAGAAGTATTTGAAGCAAAATATTCTGATTTAACAAGTAAAATTGGGGTGATTGAAATTCCTGGCTTTTACAATAATCTTTCGAAAGATGTAAAAGTAGAACTTGCTAAGCTTAAAGAAGAAAAGGTTGATGGTATTATTATCGACTTGCGCCAAAATGGTGGTGGTTCATTATATGAAGCAACACAATTGTCAGGTTTATTTTTTGACCAAGGCCCAGTTGTTCAAATTCATACCTTAAATAACCGTATAGAAGAGCAAAAAGATCGTGATGGTATAACTTACTATGACGGCCCTTTAACTGTGTTAGTTGATCGTTACAGTGCATCTGCTTCTGAAATATTCGCAGCAGCAATGCAAGATTACGGTCGCGCTGTAATTATTGGTGAGCAAACATTTGGTAAGGGTACTGTACAGCAGCACAAAGGCTTAGGCCGTGCTTATGACCTATACGATAATGCGCTAGGCAGTGTACAGTATACTATTGCTAAGTTTTATCGTATTAACGGTGGTAGCACGCAACATAAAGGTGTTATCCCTGATATTTCGTTTCCATCAGCAATTGATCCTGCACAGTGGGGCGAAAGTAAGCAAGATAATGCACTTCCTTGGGACAGCATTGTTAAAGCGAAATATAAAAAACTAGGTAATCTAACACCTATTATTACGTACCTTGAAAAACAACACGAAGTACGAATTAAATCAGAGCCAGAATTTGGTTATGTATTTAATGACATTACCTTATACAACGAAGAGAAAGACCGTAAAACTATCTCTTTAGTTGAAGCAGACCGTATTAAAGAAAAAGATGAAGGTGAAGCACGTGCACTTGTACGTACTAACGAACGTCTTAAGCGTTTAGGTAAAGATCCGGTAGAAAACTTAGACGATATACCAGAAGTAATCGAAGAGCTTGACCCATTTTTGGAAGAGGCTGCATTAATTACTCAAGATTATATTAATTATGGTCGTATAGCTAAAAAGTAATAACTGGTTTTACCTCTGTAAAAAAGGCGCATTGGCGCCTTTTTTACTACCTAAAATTTACTAAATTGTTATAATCTTCGATAACATAAAGTTGAGCTGGATTAATGACGCTCAATTAATGCGCTTTACGTGCTAAAAATAATAATTAAACACACAGCAAGTGTGTGTAGGAGTCTCTATTTTGAAGCCATTGGAAGATAAACCAATCAAACCTGCCTCGTTTTTTGATGCATTAATTCCTATCTCTGTATTAATCTGTTTACTTGGCGCGGCTGTATACTTATTCGGTGACAACTCTTCATCCGGTCCTAACCAAATAGCACTTTTATTTGCCACTTTTGCAGCGGCTTTAATTGGTCTTAAAAACGGTTACACATGGAAAAAATTAGAACAAGCTATGATCGAAGGCATAACGCTTTCACTTGGTGCTATTTTAATTTTACTTATGGTAGGTGCATTAATTGGTACTTGGCTACTTTCTGGGACTGTACCAACTTTAATTTATTATGGCTTACAAGTTATAAATCCAAGTTGGTTTTATGCAGCGAGTTGTTTAATTTGTGGCATTGTAGCAATGAGTATTGGTAGTTCTTGGACCACGGCTGCTACGATAGGTGTTGCTTTATTAGGTGTTGCTACGGGTCTTGGACTTGAGCAAACAGTAACCGCAGGTGCAGTTATATCTGGTGCATACTTTGGTGATAAGCTAAGCCCGCTGTCAGAAACAACCAATCTGGCACCAGCAGTTGTTGGCGCTGATTTGTTTGAGCATATTCAACATATGCTGTGGACGACAGTACCAAGTTTTGTAATTGCACTGATTATATTTATATTCATGGGGTTTAATGCAACAGCTTCAAGCGAAGCAGGGCGCATTGATGAAATAACGGCTATTTTACAGCAAAACTTTAATATTGGTTTTGAAATGCTGATCCCGTTAATCGTACTGTTAGTTTTAGCTATTAAAAAAATGCCAGCATTTCCTGCTATCTCAATTGGTGCTGTTGTGGGCGCTGTTTGGGCTATGTTGTTTCAGTCTGATCTAATTGCTAGCCAAATTGATGTTTCTCAAGGACAGCTAGTTGGCTACTTTAAACTTGTTTGGACTACTTTCTTTGATGGTTTTAGCATAAGTACCGGCGATGATAAGATGGATTCGTTACTCAGCGGTGGCGGTATGGCCGGTATGCTTACAACTACATGGCTGATTATGACTGCACTGATGTTTGGTGCCATTATGGAAAAAACAGGCCTTTTGGATATTTTCGTAAAAAGCATACTTAAAATAGCTAAAAGCACGGGGTCGTTAATTGCGGCGACAATAGCTACGTGTATAGGAACTAACGTAATAGCGGCCGATCAATATATAGCGATTGTTGTACCTGGACGTATGTTTAAAGATGAATACGAAAAACGTGGTTTGAAGCCTGTTAACTTATCTCGTACATTGGAAGATGGCGGTACAATTACTAGCCCACTAATTCCATGGAATACGTGTGGCGCATACATGCAAAGCGTTTTACTTATAAACCCTTTTGATTATGCACTCTACGCTTTCTTTAACTTAATTAACCCTGTTTTAGCGGTTGTTTATGCCTACTTAGGCATTAAAATTTTACGTATTAAGCCAAAACAATCTGCCTAATTTTAAGCAGCTCCTTTTAACTTAAAAGGAGCTGCTTTGGAGTATCTATGACTGAATCAAGTAAACCTCAAGCACAATATCTTAAAGACTATAAAGCTCCTGACTTTCTAATTGACCACACAGAGCTAACATTTGACCTACAACCTTTATCAACCAAAGTAAGCTCTTTACTAACACTTACCCGTGTTGGTGATAAAAAAGCACCTTTAGTGCTTGATGGTATTGATTTGCGTTTACTGTCTTTATCTGTTGATACAGTTGATATAACGGATTATGAAATTGTTGGTGAGCAGCTAATAATCAATAACCTACCGGATAGTTGCCAATTAAGTATTGTGACCGAGATATCACCTGAGACAAATACTTCTTTAGAAGGTTTATATTTATCGGGCGGTGCGTATTGCACACAGTGCGAAGCGCAGGGATTTAGAAAAATTACTTATTACATGGATCGCCCTGACGTACTTGCCACGTTTGATGTAACTATTATTGCCGATAAAAAGTATCTACAACTTCTTTCTAATGGTAATCAAGTAGATAGCGGTGAAACATCAGATGGTCGTCATTTTGTGAAATGGCAAGACCCATTTAAAAAGCCGAGCTATTTATTTGCACTTGTAGCGGGCGATTTTGATGTTTTAAAAGATACGTACACGACTAAAAGCGGCAAAGACGTAGAGTTAGCATTATTTGTTGATAAGGGTAATTTATCTAAAACACCTCATGCTATTGCTTCACTTAAAAAAGCAATGCAATGGGATGAAGAACGCTTTAATTTAGAGTATGACCTTGATATTTATATGATTGTTGCCGTCGATTTTTTCAACATGGGCGCGATGGAAAATAAAGGGCTAAACGTTTTTAATAGTAAATGTGTATTAGCCAATCAAGAAACAGCGACAGACAAAGACTACCATACGATTGAATCCATTGTAGGGCACGAATATTTTCATAACTGGACGGGCAATCGTGTAACGTGCCGAGATTGGTTTCAGTTATCGCTAAAAGAAGGGTTAACCGTATTTAGAGACCAAGAGTTTAGTAGTGATTTAGGTTCTCGTGCACTTAACCGAATAGATGCAGTTAAAGTAATGCGTACGCATCAGTTTAGCGAAGATGCAGGCCCTATGGCGCATCCAATTCGTCCTGAAAAAGTTATTGAAATGAATAACTTTTATACTGTAACAGTATACGATAAAGGTGCTGAAGTTATCCGTATGATGCACACGTTACTAGGTGAAACTAATTTTCAAAAAGGAATGACACTTTACTTTGAGCGCCACGATGGGCAAGCAGTAACATGTGATGACTTTGTCAGTGCAATGAGCGATGCATCAGGTGTAAATTTAGAGCAATTTAAGCTGTGGTATAGTCAATCGGGTACCCCGCGCTTAAATGCAATACAACATTTTGATAGCAGTTCAAATACGTATACATTGACAATAGAACAAGCAGCACCGGACAATCAGCCAGACAATAAACCACTTCATATACCTTTTGCTATTGAACTACTTGATGCGAATGGGGAAAGTATTGCTCTGCAATACAAAGGTAAAAAACTAGATCATGTGCTTGATGTAACAAGTACGACTCAAACATTTAGCTTTGATAATATCTTAGAAAAGCCTGTTGCGGTTTTACTCGAAGATTTTTCTGCACCTTGTATTTTAAATCAGCAAACAACAGAGCCCGAACTATTACATATTATGCGTTTTGCACGCAGTGATTTTGCACGTTGGGATGCACAACAGCAGCTATTTATTAAAGCGGTTAAGTCTCAGATTACCGACACAACTAATAGCATGTTAAGCAGCGAAACTATAAATGCGCTACGTGTACTTATAAATACCAAAGAGGGCGATTTAGCCTTAATCGCAGAGCTGTTTAAACTGCCAAGTTTTGATACATTAGCCGCTGAATTTGAAGTAATACCTGTTGATGAGATTATTGAAATAACAGAAAAGTTTGAGCAACAAATTGCTGACGAACTTGCTGATGAACTGCTTGCTTGTTACGAATCTCTTGAAGATGATGGCAGTATAAGTGCAAGCTCCGTTGCTAAGCGCGCTTTAAAACAAATATGCTTGCATTATTTGGCTAAAACTCAAAAGCCAGAGGCTGTAAGCTTTATTAAAGAAGCCGCAAGTTCGACTAACATGACCAATGTACTTGGTGCACTAAGCGCAGTGGTAAAAGCATCCCACCCTATACAAGAAGAGCTTTTGAATCATTTTGATAGTCAATGGCGCCATGATGTTTTAGTGATGGATAAGTGGTTTGCACTGCAAGCTATGCAGTCAGGTAATAAAGCTATAGATAATATTAAGGCACTTTACGAACATCCGTGTTTTGATTTTTCAAACCCGAACCGTGTACGCGCACTTGTAGGAAGCTTTAGTCACTTTAATACAGCACAATTTCATCGCTCAGATGCCCAAGGCTATACGTTATTAGGTGACTTGTTAATAAAACTTAATGCAATTAATCCACAAAATGCGTCTCGTATGCTAACACCGTTCATGTCATGGAAGCGTTACGATGATGTTCGCTCTCAAGCAATGAAACTGCAATTACAACGCTTAGCTAATCTAGATGGGCTAAGTGCTGATTTGTATGAAAAGGTTGAAAAAGCGCTCGCATAAATGATTGAGTATTATTTTACCTTAAGATTGAGCTATAACGAGTGCATGGATTACTACCATGGCCGTTTTAGCTCTTTACAAGTTGTAGAAGATGGCGGTAAAACGATTCGTTTTGCTGCTACACATTTGAGGCCCTTCATCTCAAGTTTAGGTGTACGTGGTCGTTTTAGACTCTTATTAACCCCCGAAAACAAGTTTATCCGCCTAGAGCGAGTGGCCTGACACTCGGTTTTTATGTTATATATACATAAAAATATTGTATTTTTGTTAATTTCAATTTGTCCTATTGTTAAATTACGTGTATAAATTATCTGGTACGACGTCTTACCAATACGTAAGCGTCAACCAAAATATAAAGTATACGGAAGATTAGAGCGAGTATTTGTAATTTCACTGATTCGCTTCTATCGTTATGATTACACTAAAAACAATAACTTGATCACACAAAATGACCCGCGACAGGGGGGAACCAAAATGATAAGAAGATCGCTTTTTGTTAAAAATAGAATCGCTATAGGTATAGCAGCCGCTAGCTTAGGTTTATCTGCAGCAAGTACACAAGCTGTAACATTTGAAGCTGGAGGTTTTGACATTACCTTCGATTCAACCTTTTCATATGGGCAAAGTGTTCGCGTAGAAGACAGAGACTTTAGCCTAATTGGTAAAAGTAACAATCCGGCATTTGATTGGACAGGTTACAACCCTGCGCTAAACAACACTATTTACTCATCTCAAGATGTATGGGCTCAACCTGGCTCTTATTCAAATAATGGTGATGCTGGTAATTTAAATTTTGACAGTGGTGACTCATTTTCAAAACTTTTGAAGGGAACACACGACCTTTCAATAAATAAAGATAACTACGGTTTGTTCACTCGCTTCATGTATTTTTATGACTTTGCGTTGATGGATGGCTATCATGCATATTCAAATCCTACATCAGGGCAGGGGGTTGATCCGTGTGATGATAAAGACACTAAAGCGCAAAGTTGTGCAGATATTCGTTTATTAGATGCGTTTGTGTGGGCTGATTTTGATTTAAATGATGGTAATAACCCTTTATCTGTCCGTTTAGGTCAACAAGTAGTTAACTGGGGTGAGAGTACACTTATATCTCATGGTATTAACGTAAACCCAGTTGATATTGACCGATTGAAAGCGCCAGGTGCTGAGCTTAAAGAAGCATTCATACCAGTAGGCATGCTTTGGGCATCGCTTGGCATTACTGACAACATTACCCTTGAAGGTTTCTACCAATACCAATGGCAAGAAACGCGTTTACCCGCAGCTGGTACGTATTTTTCGACTAATGACTTTGCAGCAGAAAATGGTTATCAGCAGAATGTTCAATTAGGTTTTACGTCTAATCCTGATATTGATGTTGCTTTTTTAACAGATAGCTTGAATAACTTAACATCTGATTTTGCATTAGCCGCAGCAGCACAAGGTATTGATCCTTCAAGTGCAGAAGGAAGTGCTTTATTAGCTCAAATGTATCTTGCATACCCAACTAAAGTTGCTTTAAAAGGTAAAGGGAATAATGGTAAAACAGAGCCTGAAGATGGCGGTCAGTATGGTTTACGTTTAGGTGTATTTTTACCTGAATTTAATGATACTGAAATTGCACTCTATCACGTGAATTATCATAGCCGTCGTCCGCTTATATCTGGTCGCGTATCAAACTTTTCACAAGCTGCAATTGCCCAAGATTTAGCGATGATCATGACAACAGAAATCACGTCAGATAATGTTGCTGATTTAACTGCTTTTTCTAAAGCTGAAAACGAGTACCCTGAAGATATTAAGTTATATGGTTTAAGTTTTAATACGACTATCGGCGAAACAGCCTTCGCTGGTGAATTTGCTTTTCGCCAAGATGAACCGCTACAAATTGATGACGTAGAGTTACTTTACACAGCTATGCCTGAGCAATTGGCGGTCGCTGGTATTCGTCCTGATTTTGCGGGTATTTCGCAAATGAGTATAGGCGATGCGGTAAGCTCAGTTGGTGCAGGTGAAGTTGCCAAAGGCTACATTGAACGCGACACATCACAAATTCAATTTACAGCAACACATTTATTTGGCCCTTCATTAGGTGCTGATAGTTGGGCTGTAGTTGGTGAAGTGGGTGTAGTTAAAATTCACGATATGCCTGACTATGACGAAATGCGTTTAAATGTATCAGGTACTGGCCGTAGTGGCACAATAACAGGCCCAGGTACTACTGATTATTCAACATTGCAACTTGGTCTTTCAAATGGCGCTGAAGAAAAATCATTCGCTACAGCATCGTCTTGGGGTTACCGCCTAATTGCTAAAGGCGATTACTTCAACTTTTACAAAGGTATTAACTTTTCACCACGTTTTGTATTTTCTCATGACGTAAACGGTAATACACCAGATCCTATGTTCTTATTTATTGAAGATCGTAAATCTTTAGGTGCTACGATGAACTTTAACTACCAAAATGCGTGGTCACTTGATGTGAGCTATAACTCGTTTTGGGGCGGTGGCGGTGTTAATACATTCTCAGACCGCGATTACGTTTCTTTTAACTTAAAATATTCTATTTAGGGGTAACATTACTATGATTAAAAAACCTACCCTCATCGCTACAGCATTTTGTAGTTTGTTTGCAAGCAGCGCAGCTTTGGCTAAATTAAGCGCTGATGAAGTTGCTCAATTAGGTCAAAACTTAACGCCAATGGGTGCAGAAAAAGCTGCGAATGCTGATGGTTCTATTCCAGCGTGGAATAACGGAATTACAACAGCGCCTGCAGGTTATGAAGCTGGTATGCATCACCTTGATCCATTTGCGACTGACAAAGTACTTTTCACTATCGATAAAAGTAATATTGAAAAGTACAAAGCCAATTTAAGTCCGGGTCAAATTGCTTTATTTGAAGCATACCCAGATACATTTAAAATGCCAGTGTATGAAACACGCCGCTCAGCTTCTTACCCTCAGTTTGTTTATGACGCGACTAAAAAGTTTGCACCGACTGCTGAATTAATCGAAGGCGGTAACGGTATTAAAAATACCGCGATAGGTATTCCTTTCCCTATTCCTAAAACAGGTTTAGAGGCAATTTGGAATCACTTATTACGCTACCGTGGCCAGTCTATTGAGCGTTTTGGTGGTCAAGCTGCACCGACTGCATCTGGTTCTTACAACTATGTTGGTTTTGATGAGCAGCTATTAGTTAAATACTCAGACCCAAGCGCAACACCAGCAGAGCTACAAGACTCAAACATTTTGTTTAAGTTTAAACAAAGCGTTACAGAGCCTGCACGTTTAGCCGGTACTGCATTATTAGTTCATGAAACAATGGACCAAATATTAACGCCGCGCCAAGCATGGACTTATAACTCGGGACAACGTCGTGTTCGTCGTGCACCTAATGTTGCATATGATGCACCAGGCACAGCTGCAGATAGCCTGCGCACTACCGATGATTTTGATATGTTTAATGGCTCACCAAATCGTTACAACTGGACGCTGAAAGGTAAGCAAGAGTTATATATACCTTACAACAGCTATAAACTTCATAGCGACAAGCTAGAGTACGATGATATTTTAATGCCTGGCCATATTAACCCAGAACATACACGTTACGAAAAACATCGTGTTTGGGTTGTTGAAGCTAACTTAAAAGATGATACACGCCATATCTATAAAAAACGTGTGTTTTACATTGATGAAGATAGCTGGCAAGTACAGGTAACTGATATTTATGATAACCGCGACCAACTTTACCGTGTAGCCATGGCTTATGGCCTTAACTATTACGAAGTTCCTACACAGTGGAGTACGCTTGAGGTTTATCATGATTTGAATTCTCGTCGTTATTTAGCAATTGGTTTAGATAACCAAGAAAAAATGTACGATTTTTCACAGTCGTTTAACGATAACGAATTTACTTCAAGCGCTTTACGTCGCGCAGGTAGATAGTATTAAACTAGGCACTTAACAATATGTTAAGTGCCTTTTCCTTTCTCATCGCGTTTGTCTTACAGCGCGCAACGCACTCCCTAGTAAAAAGACAAACAACTCTCTCGTACAAGGCGATTAAAATTTATGAAGTATTTGGTATATGCCAGCCTGATAATAAGCGGTGCGAGTGTTGCACAAGAAGCCCCTAACTATGCAATCAGTGCAACAAATGCAGCTAAAACCTTACTCACCGATATAACTAACACGGGTAATGGCTTAATTGCTGTTGGTAAACACGGTACTGTTATTAAAAGTACATCGGGTGATTCATGGCAACAAGCTGAGCTAGTTCCAACTCAAGTGCTCTTAACTGCCGTTGATTTTAGTAACGAAAATAGTGGATGGGCGTGTGGCCACGATGCAACAATCATAAATACTACTGACGGTGGCGTTAATTGGCAGCTACAACAAGCATTACCTGAATTAGACAAACCATGTTTAGATATTTTATTTGAAGATGACTTAAAAGGTTTTGCAGTGGGCGCATATGGCATGTTTTATCAAACTACAGACGGTGGTCAACATTGGCAAAAACGCTTTTTAGATTCGCTACTTTTTAGTGATGATCGTGATTACTTAAACGATTTAAAAGAAAATGACCCACAAGGATACGAAGCGGAAACTGCTTCTATTTTACCGCACTTTAATCGCATAGAAAAAACAGACAATGGATTAATGCTCGTTGGTGAAATGGGTTTAATGGCCAGAAGCATTGACGATGGTCAAACTTGGCAAAGAATAGAAGAAGTTTATCCCGGTTCATTCTTTGCAGTTGCCTCTGATAGCACACAAGAAATTGTGGCAGGGCTTCGAGGTAATGTTTTTGCAAAGCAAAGTGGCGCAAAGCAGTGGCAGCATTTTGAAAATGTTAAAACAGCGACGATTAACAACATCATTAATTATAATAACAAACAATGGCTCATGCTCGCTAATAGTGGCGTTATTTTTCATCTTCAAGATGGGTTACTCACCCATGAGCAGCTTGCTGACGGTAAAGCGATTCTTGATGGTGTAATTTTAGATAACAGATTGATCATGGCTACAGAAGATGGCATTAAAGTGAAGGAGTTAACCCCTTAATGCATAAGTTACTCGATTTTATTGAAAAGGCGATTTTTAGACATCGCTTAATTATGCTTATAAGTTTTGCACTTATAACCTGTTTACTTGTATTTAAAGCGACTCAAATTCAACTTGATGCATCGTTTAATAAAAATATCCCGTTAAATCACGATTACATGAAGGTATACACTAAACATGAAAAACAGTTTGGTGGTGCAAACAGTATTTTAATTTCAGTATGTGACGACAGCGGAGATATATTTAATCCAGAATTTTTTACTCAATTAAAAGCGGTTCACGATCAGCTTTATTTTATTCCTGGTGTAAATCGTCCTTTAGTGAATTCTATATTTTCACCTAGTGCTCGCTTTGTAGAAGTAGTAGAGGATGGCTTTGCCGGTGGTCCAATTATTCCTGCAAACTTTAAAGCAGATACGCGTGGATTAGGTGTAGTAAAGGAAAACATTGAAAAAGCAAAAGTTGTAGGGCGTATGATTGCCAGCGATTACTCTTGTGCAATGGTAACGGCTCAACTTTTAGAAACAGATCCTCAAACACAACAAAAATTAGACACATTAGCTTTTGCACAAAAGCTAGAAAGTGATTTAAGAGAGCCTTTAAGTACAGACAAAGTAAGTATTCATATTATTGGCTTTGCAAAAATGGCTGGTGATATAGCCGAAGGCGCAAAAGGGGTAGTCGTATTTTTTGCCATTGCTATCGCCTTTACCTTTATTATGGTTTGGCTATTTTGTGGCAGTTTAAAGCTAACTATTTTGCCAATCGCGTGTTCTATTATTGCTGTTATTTGGCAATTAGGCCTGCTTTCAAGTTTAGGTTTTGGCCTTGACCCTATGTCTATTTTGGTGCCGTTTTTAGTGTTTGCTATTGGTGTAAGCCATGGTGTGCAGATGATCAATGCGATTGGCAAAAAAGTAGGTGAAGGAAAAAGTACGCGAATTTGTTGTCAGTCAAGTTTCAGGGCTTTATTAATACCTGGTGGTATTGCACTGCTTTCAGATACCGTAGGCTTTTTAACATTACTTACTATTGATATTGGTATTATCCGCGAACTTGCTATTACAGCGAGTTTAGGTGTGGCAGTAATTATATTTACAAATTTAATTTTGCTGCCAGTTTGGGCGTCGTACATGAACTTTGAAAACAGTGTACATATTCAATCTGGCGATGCTGAGAAGCCTAATATACTTGATAAGATCAGAGACATTTTAGTAAAAGCAACCGATCCTAAAATCGCTAAAATGATTATCGGTTTTACCCTTGTTTTATTTGCTCTAGGCTACTGGCAAGCAGATAAAATGCGTATAGGTGACTTACACGCAGGCGCGCCATCTCTGCATCAAGATGCCCGTTATAACCAAGACACGTTTTTAATATCAGATAAGTACACTATCTCATCTGATATTTTAAAAGTAATTGTAGAGGCGTATCCTGCAGCATGTACTGAGCATGATGTGATGGAGCGTATAAGCCGTTTTCAATACAAAGTTGAGAATGTGGCCGGTGTGCAGTCTGCTGTAAGTTTGAGCTCTGTAGCTCAATCGGTTAACGCGGGCTACAACGAAGGCAATTTAAAATGGCAGAGTTTGCCAAGAAATTCAGCAAGCTTAGTACAGTCAACGTCTCGAGTTGAAACTAGTACAGGTTTACTTAACGGTGATTGTTCTGTTATGCCAGTGATTATATTCTTAGATGATCATAAAGCACAAACTATCGATACCGTAATTAAGAGTGTTAAGCAATTTGCACAAGAAGAGGGCACTGATAAATTAGCATTTAAATTAGCGTCAGGACCTGTGGGCGTAATGGCCGCGACTAATGAGTCTGTATCAGAAGCACAAATACCAATGATGCTTTACGTTTATGGTGCCGTTATTATTTTATGTTTAATGAGCTTTAGAAGCGTAAAAGCAACAGTAGCCGTGGTATTACCGCTTTATATTGTATCAACCCTTGCCCAAGCACTTATGGTACAGCTGGAAATAGGCTTAACAGTTTCTACTTTACCTGTAATTGCATTAGGTGTAGGTATTGGTGTTGATTACGGTATTTATATACTGTCGTCGATGATGGGGCAGCTTAAGCAAAACGTACCGCTTAGTGTTGCTTATCGTAATGCGCTTGTTGAGCGTGGCAGCGCGGTTCTATTTACTGGTATTACATTAGCTATTGGTGTGAGCACTTGGATATTCTCAGATCTTAAATTCCAAGTTGATATGGGTATACTATTAACCTTCATGTTTTTAGTGAATATGTTAGGTGCAGTGTTGTTATTACCCGCAATTGGCAGCCTCATCTGGACTGACCAGAAAAAATAATGTGAATACTTTTGCTCCTAAATGGCCAGTAATGGCCATTTATATCTATATTTTGTGAATAGATGACCAAATAGCTGAAATGCTTAAAATGTTTTCATCGAAAAGGCTGTTTATTAGCTGTAAAAGGGTTAGAATTTAACTGACTCCACGCTAATAATACGCTGTACAAATATTCTGCTTTTAGCAGTAATAGATTAAGGAACATACAATGACACGAAATGAAGGCCAAGCCTCGGTTATCCTAGATAATGTCTGTAAGCTGATCCAGAAAAAAGTTCGCGCTGATAATGTGTTACTCGTTGAGAAATTCGCCAAAGCCTTGTACAGCAATATGTCTAAAGAGGATTTGGCAAACCGCAACGATAGTGACCTATATGGCGCAGCATTAAGCCTTTGGAACTCGCTAGAAAAAAATACTACTGACGACGCAGTTATCCGCGTTTTCAATCCAGAAGTGGCAAAAGATGGCTGGCAGTCATCACATACAATCGTTGAAATTATCACTAAAGATATGCCGTTCTTAGTTGATTCTGTTCGTATGGCCATGACTCGTGAAAATATCGCCTCTCACTTATTACTTCACTGCCCATTAAAAATTAAGCGTGATGAAAACGCTAAAATTTCTGGATTATCAAATTTAAAAGCAGAGCAAGAATCTTCATCTACTAAAACAGTTTTTTTTATTGAAATTGACCGTCAAACAGATTCTTCTGTGATTGAGTCTTTCAAAAAAGAATTAGAGTCTGTGCTAGTTGATGTATCAGTTGCTGTTGATGATTGGCAACCAATCCGTAAAAAATTGATTGCAGTGACTAAAGAGTTACCTAAACGTCATCATAATAAAAGTAAAGATGAAGTTTCAGAAACAACTGAGTTTTTAGATTGGTTAGCTAAAGATAATTTTACCCTAATGGGTTACCGTGAATATGAGTTAAGCCCAGTTCAAGGTGATTACCAACTAAAAGGTAAAATGGATACAAGCCTAGGCTTGATGAAAAACTCGACTGAAGAACACACTCGCTTATTATCAGAATTACCTGAAGTTGCACGTCAAGAAGCTCGTAGCAGCAACCTACTGATCTTAACAAAAACTAACTCTGTTTCTCGTGTTCATCGTCCTGCTTATATCGATTATGTAGGTATTAAGCGTTTTGACGATGAAGGCAATGTAATTGGTGAAGACCGTTTTATCGGTTTATTCTCATCAAGCTTTTACAACAACAGCGCTACAGATGTGCCTGTGTTAAAAAGTAAAATTAATCGCATTATGGAAATGTGTGATTTTGCTAAAGGTACTCACGCTTACAAAGCTGTTTTAAATATTTTAGAAACCTACCCACGTGATGAGCTAGTTCAAGCACGCGAAGGTGAGCTACTTGAAGTTGCTATGGGTGTGTTACAAGTACAAGAGCGCGATATGTGTCGCTTGTTTGTACGTAAAGATGCGTATGGTCGTTTTTTATCTTGTATGGTTTATGTACCTCGCGAGCGTTATAACACGGCTCTTCGTCGTGAAACGCAAGATATATTAGCTAATGCATTTAATTCTGACGATAAAGTCGAATTTACTACTTATTTCTCTGAGTCAACACTGGCGCGTACTCATTACACCGTCCGTGTGACCGACAACAAGATCGAATATAACGTGAAAGACATCGAAAACAATTTAGTAGAAGCAGCACGTACGTGGGAAGATAAACTTCAATCTGCTCTTTTAGAGTCTGCGGGTGAAGCGCGTGGTAACGATTTAAATCGTAAATACTGTAATGCGTTTGCACGCTCATACAAAGATGAAGTGCTTCCAAGTGCTGCGGTTGTTGATATTGAGAAGTTAGAACTACTTAGCGATGAAAACAAACTAGAAATGCTGTTTTACCGTCCTCAAGAAGAAGCAAACAGCAATATTGTACGATTAAGCTTATTCCATAAAGATGAGCCGATCCACTTATCTGATGTTATGCCAATGCTTGAAAACTTTGGCCTTCGCGTTGTGGGTGAAACACCGTATTCAGTTAAAACTAGCGATGGTCGTATCAACTGGATCATGGACTTCTCGATGCTTATTGACAGTAAAGGGATGGCAGATTTTGATAAAATTTCAGCACGTTTTCGCGCTGCATTAACAAATGTTTGGGGCAACCGCCTTGAAAACGATGGTTTTAACCGTTTAGTGTTAATGGGTGGCCTAACAGGCCGCGAAGCCTCTATTTTACGTGCATACGCTAAATATATGCGTCAAATTGGTGTAACGTTCTCACAAAGTTACATAGAAAGTACATTTGCAAATTATCCAAATATCGCAGCGCAAATTGTTAACTTGTTTGCTAAAAAATTCTCAGTTAAAAGCCCTGCAAGTGCCAAAACAATTGAAAAGCTAAGCACGCAAATTTATTTAGAGCTTGAAAATGTAGCAAACCTTGATGATGACCGTATTATACGTTTATACGTAGATATGATTGCTGCGACGCTGCGTACTAACTATTTCCAAAAAGACGATGCCGGACAGTTTAAGTCTTATGTGTCGTTTAAAATACAACCTAGCTTAATTCCTGATGTACCACTTCCTTTACCTGCGTTTGAAATTTTTGTTTATTCTCCGCGTGTAGAAGGGGTGCATTTACGTTACGGTAAAGTAGCGCGTGGTGGTCTGCGTTGGTCTGACCGTCGTGAAGATTTCCGTACTGAAGTACTTGGCTTAGTTAAAGCACAACAAGTTAAAAATACAGTAATCGTACCTGTTGGTTCTAAAGGTGGCTTTGTATGTAAACAACTACCGACTGAGCGCGAAGCGTTTATAAAAGAAGGCCAAGAGTGTTACAAAATCTTTATCCGTGGTCTTTTAGATATTACTGATAATATTGAGCGTGGTGAAATAGTACCAGCGCGCGATGTTGTTCGTCACGATGAAGATGATGCTTACCTAGTAGTTGCAGCCGATAAAGGAACCGCTACTTTCTCTGATATCGCAAATGGCATTGCTAACGAATACAATTTCTGGCTAGGTGATGCATTTGCATCTGGTGGCTCGGTTGGTTATGACCATAAGAAAATGGGTATCACAGCAAAAGGCGCATGGGAGTCAGTTAAACGACATTTCCGTGAAATGGATATTGATTGTCAAACTACCGACTTTACAGTAGTAGCAATTGGCGATATGGCAGGCGATGTATTTGGTAATGGTATGCTGTTATCTAAGCATATTCGTCTACAAGTTGCCTTTAACCATATGCACATTTTTGTTGACCCTAATCCAGATGCTGCTACATCTTACCCTGAGCGCGAACGTTTATTTAATATGCCGCGTTCATCTTGGGAAGATTACAATAAAGAGCTAATTTCTGCCGGTGGCGGTGTGTTCTCTCGTGCAGCTAAATCGATTACGCTTAGCCCAGAAATGAAAAAAATGTTGGGCACTAAAAAAGCTAGTATGACACCAAATGAGTTAATGAAAGCCTCATTAATGATGGAGTTTGATTTACTGTGGAATGGCGGTATTGGTACATACATTAAACACTCTAAAGAAACTGATGCCGATGTAGGGGATCGTGCAAACGATGCACTACGTATCAATGGTAGAGATTTAGGCGCTAAAATAATAGGTGAGGGCGGTAACTTAGGTGCAACGCAATTAGGTCGTGTTGAATTTGCAGCTAAAGGTGGTCGTGTTAATACTGACTTCATTGATAACGTAGGGGGTGTTGCCTGTTCAGATAACGAAGTAAACATTAAGATTTTACTTAATGGCTTAGTCGCTGAAGGTGACCTGACACGTAAACAACGTGATGAGCTACTTTATTCTATGACAGATGAAGTATCTGAATTAGTATTAAAAGACTGTTACCGTCAAACACATACTATTTCAATTACGCAGTCTAAAGGAACTTCAACGCTCAAAGAAAAAATTCGCTTTATTCATGCGCTTGAAAAAGAAGGCAAGTTAAACCGTGCTATCGAATTTATTCCAAGTGATGAAGAATTGGCAGAACGCGCCGCTGCAGGTAAAGACTTAACTCGTCCTGAGCTTTCAGTGCTAGTGTCTTACGCAAAAATGGTATTAAAAGAGTCTTTAGTAAGTGATGAAATTACTGAAAACCCTTACTATCGCCAATTGCTTGTTAAGTCATTCCCACGTCCATTGCGTGAGAAGTTTAACGATGCCATGAACAACCACCCACTTCGCAAAGAAATTATTGCAACTAAACTTGCTAACAGTATCGTTAACGATATGGGTTTAAACTTCATGGTACGTATGCATGAAGAAACTGGTGCTAATGAAGCTGAAATAGCAATGTGTTACTCAATTGCTAGCGAAATATTTGAAATGCGTGAAACATGGTCTTCTATTAGTGCACTTGATAATAAAATACCAGCAGCAGTTCAAACTGAAATGCTTTACCAACTTCGTCGTACTGTGCGCCGAGCAACGCGCTGGTTCTTACGTCATCGTAATAAGTCACAAACGATTGAACAAGGAATTGAATTCTTTGCGCCAACCTTTAAAGATTTAAGCGATAACTTAAATACGTATATGATTGAAAAAGAAAATGATCGTATTGTAATTGAGGCCAATAAGTTAATTGACGCGGGCGTTCCAACAGATATAGCTAATCGTATTGTTTCTTTATCAAGCTTATTCTCTGTGATGGATTTAGCAGAAGTTGCGAATAGATCAGGTAAGAGCATTTCGATGGTGTCCAATACTTACTTTAAACTAGGTGCAAGAATGGGTCTGCATTGGTTCTTAGAGCAAATAACTAAGCAACCAGTAGCGAATCATTGGCAAGCACTTGCTCGCTCGTCTTATCGAGAAGAGCTTGATTGGCAGCAACGTACGTTATCTGAAGTTGTATTAAATAGCTTTGAAGGTGATGAGAGCGATGTTGATAGTCAAATAGACGAGTGGATGGATAGCCAAGATTTATTACTTCAACGCTGGAAACAAATGCTGGCTGAGTTTAAAACATCACAAAGCCACGACTTTGCTAAGTTCTCGGTAGCACTTCGTGAACTTATGTTGTTAAGCCACAATTGTGATACATCAGGAAAATAATTTAGCTTTAATCAGTTAATTGTTTAGTAAATAAATAACTGATTGTTAAAATTGTTATACAATACCTCAGCCTTGTCTGAGGTATTTTTTTGTCTAAAATTTAAAAAGAGGATTATATTGATGTTTTATGATTTAGCTCGCCGTTTTATGTTTACCCGTGATGCGGAGTGGGCGCATGAGTTTGCACTTAATAATCTTCGTCGTTTTACCAATACACCTTTAAATTTAGCTTGGTCGCAAAACATTTCTGATAAGCCAGTCGATTTTTTGGGTCTGAAATTTAAAAACCCTGTAGGGCTAGCAGCTGGCCTTGATAAAAATGCGGAATGTATTGATGCATTTAGCCAAATGGGCTTTGGTTTTATTGAAGTTGGCACTATTACGCCGCGTGCTCAAGCGGGTAATGATAAACCTCGTATTTTTAGGTTGCCAGAATCAAACGCTATTATTAACCGCATGGGTTTTAATAATAAAGGCGTTGATAACTTAGTCGCAAATGTAAAAGCAGCAAAATACAGTGGCATACTCGGTATTAATATTGGTAAAAATAAAGATACGCCAAATGAACAAGGTAAAGATGACTATATTCATTGTATGCGTAAAGTATTTGAACATGCCTCATATATTACGGTAAATATTTCATCACCAAATACACCTGGCTTGCGTGATTTGCAATACGGCGCTGCACTTGATGATTTACTGCAAAGTCTTAAAAACGAACAGTTAGATTTAGTTGCAAAGCACAATAAACAGGTGCCTATGCTTGTAAAAATTGCACCGGATCTAGATCAAATTCAAATAGAGCAAGTAAGTGAATCACTTTTAAATAATAAAATTGATGGTGTAATTGCCACCAATACCACGCTTGAGCGAGCTGCAGTTATGGGCCAGCAATATGCAGAAGAAGCCGGCGGTTTATCAGGTCACCCTGTTAGAATGCGTTCTACAGAGGTAGTGAGTGAGTTGAAACGCTTAACACAAGGTAAATTACCAATCATCGGAGTAGGCGGAATAGATGATGCGCAATCAGCAAAAGAAAAGTTCGATGCAGGCGCAAATTTAGTCCAGGTTTATACTGGGTTCATCTACAAAGGTCCACAATTGGTAAAGTCGATCGTTAACGGCTTATAAGGATCAGTTATCTAAGCTTTTGATCGTTCGATAAATGTTCTAAGCAAGCATTTTAAAAGTGGTCAAAAGCGGTTATACTGTGAGCAATAATTATTCAACATACCCAAGGAGGAGTAAATGTTACAAGCATCAAAGCAATGGCAGTGGATTACTTGTCCTAATAAAAATCGTTTGTTACTTGATTTAAATGATGACATGCAATTATGTACGCCCTATAAGTTAAGACAACTCACCGATTCTGTTTTTAAAAATCCACGTTTTAGTTTAGAAGATGCTGCATTTTATGAACAAGTTTATAACTATTTAGATGGGTTTGAATTGTGGACTGCTGCTCAAATTTGTCAAATATCGCTAAATGCAACCGCTGTTAAGTATCACTTAAAACCCGTTTTATCAAAAAGCTGGTTTTTTGAAGAATACACTGGAACAGAGCCAAGTGTAGAAGCAATAGTTAAATTAATATCTAAAGCGCAGACTGGCGATTTTTTAATTGTAGAGCATTGCCCTGATGCATCTATTTGCTTAAATTTAAGCGAAACCTTTAAATTAGACGAAAATTTATCTTTAGCACAATTTGAAGTAATCCGTATTTTGAATAATCGAGTACACCCCATTCTAAATCAGCAATATCAAAGTCAAACCGCCTAACCAAATTTAAGTCTTAAGCGTGTCTTTATGGCGTGTTTGTCGCCCAACCTATGTTATAATCCTGCGCAATTAGCTATTAAGGGTTATTACTTTGCAATTTATCGCACTTACTTCTATCGGAATCGAAAATTTATTGGTTGATGAACTAACAGAACTTGGCGCAACTGTGTCTAAGCAAACTGTTGGTTCTGTTCGTTTTGAGGCTGACTCATTACTGGCGCAAAAGGTTTGTTTATCAAGTCGTTTTGCAACGCGTGTGCTTATGCTTATTGAAGAAAAAGAAGGCGTAGATGACAAGAATAGCCTGTATAATTTTGCTCGCTCGCAACCTTGGCAAGAGTGGTTTGGACCAACTCAAACATTCGCTGTCGACTTCAACGGTACCAATGACTCATTAAAAAACACACAATTTTCGGGTCTTGTAATAAAAGATGCGATTGTTGACTACTTTAATGATTTATACGAGCAGCGTCCTAACGTTGATAAGCAAGATGCAAATGTGCGTGTTGTTGCACGATTAAATCGTTACGGCGTTTCTATGTATATTGATTATTCGGGCCCTCGTTTGTCTGAACGTGGTTACCGTCAAGGTCAAGGTAAAGCACCAATTAAAGAACATTTAGCTGCTGCATTAATTAAACGAAGTGGTTGGCTTGATAATGTAAAACAACCTTTATTCGATCCATGTTGTGGTGCAGGTACTATTTTAATCGAAGCGGCTGGCATGGCGCGAAACGAAGCGCCGGGATTATTTCGTGAAGGCTTTGCTTTTGAGCGTTTACCCAGTTTTAGAGCCGCTAAGTTTAAAGAACTTAAAGAAGAGTTACTTGCTAACATTACCGATCCTAAATTGTGGTTAATTGGCCACGATTACGATGAACAAGTTTTAAATAAAGCGATTGATAATGCCAAACGTGCTGAGCTTGACGATGTTATTAAGTTTAAGCAAAGTGATGCCACTAAACTTACTGCTGTTGCAAAATTACCGGGTGTTGTAATTTCAAACTTACCTTATGGTGAACGTATTGGTTCTATGGCTGAGCTTGTTGATTTACACCGTAATTTAGGTGTTGGCTTTAAAAAGCACTTTAATCATTGGAAACTTGCCTTACTAGGTATGGACGAGAGCTTATTTAAACTTTTAAAACTTGTGCGCCTTAAGCGTTATAAGTTTAAAAATGGCCCACTTGATGTTGAACTTAACTTATATCAATTAGATGATAAGCAAGTAAGTTTGACTACCGATGATAAAAAAGCGCTTAATTTTGAGGGCTCTACGTCATTCGCAAATCGATTGAAAAAGAATAAGCAAGGCTTAAAAAACTGGCTTAAACAAAATAAAGTAGACGCTTATCGTGTTTATGAAGCGGATATCCCTGAGTACAATGTTGCTGTAGATATTTACGGTGATTCTGCGGTTATTTTTGAATATGCAGCGCCTAAAGAAATTGATGAAAAAACATCAGAGAAACGCCTGCAAGACGTAATAACATTGACTTCGCAACAACTTGATATCTCACCTGAAAATATTGCTGTAAAAGTGCGTAAAAAGCAAAAGGGCGAAGAGCAGTATACGGCCATGTCTAAACAAAACCGAACTATGGTAGTTGAAGAGTTTGGTGCTAAGTTTAAAGTTAATTTATTTGACTACTTAGACACAGGTTTGTTTTTAGATCACCGTTTAATGCGTCGTTATATTCAAGAAAATGCGAAAGATAAGCGCTTTTTAAACTTGTTTGCATACACAGGTACTGCCTCTGTGCATGCCGCACTTGGTGGCGCTAAAGCAATTACAACAGTTGATTTATCTAAAACCTATTTGAAATGGGGCCAAGATAACTTCGATTTAAACAATATCAGTAATACACGTTACCGTTTTGAACAAGCAGATTGTTTAAAATGGTTAGAGCATGCGACAGCACAATATGATTTGATATTTTTAGACCCTCCAACGTTCTCAAACTCAAAACGTATGAAAGACGCGTTTGATGTGCAAAGTGATCACATTAAATTATTAACGTGGGTAAAAAAGATCTTAAGTCCATCAGGTACTTTGATTTTCTCTAATAACAAACGTGGTTTTGTAATGGATGAAGTTGGCCTGATTGGTTTAGGTTTAAAAGCCGTTAATATCTCAGATAAAACGCTATCACCAGACTTCAAACGTAATAAAAAAATCCATAATAGCTGGCTAATTACGCATGGCTAAATGGATTTTATATCATACTGATGGTTGCCACTTGTGCGAACAGGCTGAGCAACTTATCACTGATGTACTAAATGACAACAGTGAGTTATTACTAATCGATATTATGACTGATGAGCAGCTTATTGCTGAGTATCAAATTACTATTCCTGTATTAAAAAGTGAAAAAGGCGAGAAATTATATTGGCCTTTTACTTTACACTCTGTGCGCGAATTTTTAGCACAAGCAGAATAAGAGCAAATAAGAACTATGGATTTAATAAGAATTTTAAAAGCACAACTTGCTTTTGGTACACATGCTTTGCTTAACAAAGCAGACGCCGTTATAGAAAGTGGAGAAAGAGTGTGTGTAGTTGGTCGAAATGGCGCGGGCAAGTCAACGTTATTAAAAGTACTCGATGGACAAGTTGTTTTAGATGATGGTGAAATAAATCAGCTTGGTGGTATTCGAATTTCTCGTTTAGAGCAAGATCCACCAAAAGGTGCAAGCGGAACTGTATTTGATTACGTGGCACAGGGTATGCCAGAAATCGCTAACCTACTCATTGATTTTCATCATGTTAGCAACGAACTGCAAACACAATGTACTGATAAGTTATTAAATAAACTTGAACGTTTATCAAACCAACTTGAAGCCGCTGATGGTTGGCGTTTTGATAGCCGAATTCAATTAGTTTTGACACAATTAGAATTAACACCAGAGGCTAAGCTTGAGTCTCTTTCTGGTGGCTGGTTACGTAAAGTAGCACTTGCGCGTGCACTTGTAAGTGAGCCTGACTTATTATTACTAGATGAGCCAACAAACCATTTAGATATGGCAAGTGTAATCTGGCTTGAACAGTTTTTAAAAGAATTTAAAGGCGGCATTGTATTTATATCGCATGACCGTGCGTTTATTCGCGCTGTCGCTACGCGTATTTTAGATTTAGATCGCGGTAAACTTATTTCGTACCCAGGTGATTACGCGACTTATCTAGAGCAAAAAGCGCATGATTTAAAAGTAGAAGAAGCGCAAAATGCATTGTTTGATAAGCGTTTAGCTGAAGAAGAAACGTGGATTCGCCAAGGTGTTAAAGCGCGAAGAACGCGTAACGAAGGGCGTGTTCGAGAGCTAAAACAGCTACGTAATGAGCGCAAGCAACGTGTTGATCAAGTTGGAAAAACTGACTTTAATATTGAAACAGCTGATCGCTCAGGTAAGTTGGTATTTGAAGCTACGAACCTTTGCCATGCATTTAAAGACAAAGTTATTGCTGATGATTTTTCGACACTTGTAATGCGTGGCGACAGAATTGGCTTAGTAGGCCCAAATGGTATTGGTAAAACAACACTATTAAAACTAATGTTTGGTGATTTAGAACCAGATAGTGGTATTACTAAGCAAGGTGTTAATTTAGAGTTTGCTTACTTTGACCAATACCGTGAAAAACTTGACGAAGAAGCAACTGTTCAAGATAACGTTGCCGAAGGTAAACAAGAAGTGATGATGGGCGGTCGTTCACGCCATGTTTTAGGTTACCTGCAAGACTTTTTATTCCCTCCAGCACGCGCTCGAACCCCGGTTAAAGCACTCTCTGGTGGTGAAAAAAATAGACTGCTATTAGCTAAACTGTTTTTAAAACCATCTAATATACTTGTTCTCGATGAGCCAACGAATGACTTGGACATTGAAACGTTAGAGTTACTAGAGGACATTATTAATCAATATCAAGGTACAGTGCTGATTGTAAGCCATGACCGAGAATTTATTGATAATACATGTTCTAGTGTATGGGCATTTGAAGGCAATGGTAAAGTAACAGATATCGTCGGTGGTTATAGCGACTATGAAGCTTATGTAGGTTACTTAGCTGAACAAGAAAAAAAAATTCAGCAACAACCAGTAAAAAAAGTTGAAAAAGTAGCCGCTCCAGCCGCAAAACCAGCAGCTAAGACAAATAAACTCTCTTACAAATTAAAACTTGAATTAGAGCAACTACCGAATAAAATGGAAAAACTAGAAGCTGAAATTGAAGCTCAACAAGCTGTAGTAAGTGACGCAAACTTTTTTAAACAAGAGAGTGATGTAACAACTAAAGCATTGAACCATTTAGCACAACTTGAGTCTGACCTTGAAGCTGCCCTTGAGCGCTGGGAAGAACTTGAAGAATTACAGAATCAGTAGTAAGGACTAAAATGAAATATAAATTACTCGCTGCCAGTATTTTAGCGACATTAAGCACTTCAGCAACAAGTGCGACGTACCAGTTAAGTGAATTAGGGACTCTTGAAGACGCTAAATATTCTTATGTAACAGATGTAAGCGAAAGCGGGCATATTATTGGTTTCGCAAATGGTTTATACAATTTACCTATTGATACCAGCTATATAGATTTTACTGAAAATGTTATTGAAAGTGCTTACGACAGCACAGAAGCAGCATATGAATTAAGTGATAAAGAAATTACTTTCACACTTGATGACATTGAAAATAATGATGCCGTAAGCACTAATCCTGATGCTCATGCTTTTATGGTTAGTTTTTTGGCAAATTCGAATTTAGGAATTCCGTCTAACTTTGAATATCAAAAAATGAGTTCTTTAGTTGGGATTAAATTTAACGAATCAGAGATTACTGAACAACCGATTTTTGATATAGCTTCTGTTGATTATGATGGATTAACTCGTTCTACTGTCAATCTTTTAAATGCAGTAAGTGAAGATGGCGTTACAGTCGGTTGGGGAAGCGCTCCGTACGATAAAGTATCTTTTACACCTGATGGTGAAGATGATGCAGAAACGTGGTTTACTCATGAATTTATAGAACGTGGAATTGTAATAAGCGCTGATGGCAGTGTAAGTGTAGAGTTAGAGCCTGAGTTTAATGAATACGGTGGCACAAGCCGCGCTAACGATATTGTTAAAACTAACAGTGGTTATACCGTTGTAGGTAATATGTCTACAAGCATTCCAGCTGACAGACAAGATAATATTGACGATAACTGTGATAATGAAGACGAACCTACGTCAGTATGTATCAACTTGTTAAATTCAAATATTACACGAGGCTTATTTAATAAGCGCGCTGTTAAATGGGAACTTGATGAATCACTTAATATCACGTCTGTTGAAGAGCTTGGTATGGCACTGACACCTGACGAAGGTGAAGCGGAAGATGACGCATTTACAAGTACTGCTTTAGCAGTGAACAGCAATGGGACAATTGTAGGTTCATCGAATACACGTTATTACAAAAATGACGATACAATTCTTACAATGCCAGTTTATTTTAAAGACGGTGCGGTTGTTGATTTTATTAATCAAGAAGATGACTGGCAGTCTGGTAAATCAATTGCTATTAATGATAACGATGTAATTACAGGTTATGCAACTAAACGTATTGAAGGTACTCTTCGTAATAAATTCTTTTACCATGATATAGCAACGGGTAGTACGGTTTTCCCTAATGATTACTTTTCAAGCTCAAGTTCTTACGGTAACGATATAAACAACCAAGGTTATATTGTAGGTGAAGGGGAAGTGGGTGTTTCTGATAGCTCGCGACTCAAAGAGGCCTTTATTTACAAAATTGGTGAAGACAAAATCACTAATCTAAACGATTTACTGCCTTGTTATGACACCGACGGTGAAACTGATTACGCTTATACTATGGTTGAAGCGACTGCTATCAACGAAAATAATGAAATATTTGGTACTGCGACTAAAACAGTTGAAAAGCTAGATTCATTAGGCGGTGTAGTAACTGATATTAATGGTGAAATTGAATATGAGAGTATTGCAATAGCAGTTAAACTAACGCCAATTGCAAATGGTGAAGTAGAAAGCTGTGCTCCAGTAGAAGCTGAAGTTTATGAGCGTAACTCTGCTAGCTTCCCTTGGTATACATTATTGTTATTACCACTGGTTGGCTTAAGGCGTGTATTTCGCTTTTAAAGTTTATTGATTAAAAAAAACCAACTTGATAAAGTTGGTTTTTTTTCGTCTATAATATTTTATTAGATTAGGATTGCCGTGAATCTTATAATTATTATTTAGCTTTAACGCCACTAATTATTTCGTGATAACCATGCTTTTTTCACAGAGCGGCGCCAAATAATATCGATACCAAAGTATCCTATAACTGATGCAATAGAAGCACATACTAATGAACCTAATAAAAATGCAGGACCAATTGTTTCTATACTT
This sequence comes from Pseudoalteromonas sp. SR44-2, assembly GCF_014163745.1. NCBI lineage: Bacteria > Pseudomonadati > Pseudomonadota > Gammaproteobacteria > Alteromonadales > Pseudoalteromonadaceae > Pseudoalteromonas > Pseudoalteromonas sp. SR44-2. The sequence goes on from NZ_JACJDW010000003.1 coordinate 144,682, forward strand.
TCTAAAAACCAAGACCAACTGGCTTCAAATACAAAGTGTTGTTCTGGCTGATTAAGTATTAACGTACCCACTAAGTATGAGCCATAAAAGATAGGTGGCATGGTTAATGGATTCGTAAGCCATACTAAAGCAACTGATATGGGTAAATTAACCCTAAATAATATAGCACCTGCTGCGGCTAAAACCATTTGAAAAGGAACAGGGATGAAAGCAAAAAATAACCCGACCGCGAAGGCCCCTCGAGCTGAACGTCTATTTAAATGCCAAAGATTTGCGTCTTGCAAAAGTCGTCCAAATATTTTTAGTGATTTATGATGTCTAATTTTATTTGGATCAGGTAAAAATCTTTGGATCGTTTTTTTAGCCATTTAAAGCAACCATTTACATCAGTGTGGATAAGTCTTGGGTTTGTAATTGGCTGTGTAGCAACCGTGTTTTATTATCAAACTCTCGAATTTACAGTCTTCACAATTTTCATTGTAATAGTGAGCGCTTATTTTAAGCCGTTTTTAAACGTATTGTTAGGCTTTATTTGTGCAATTTGCTTTGTTGGTATGCATTTCTACCTTTTTTATAGTTTTGAAATACCAAAATCGAACGAAAAGTATGCACTTGATTCTACATTAGTTGTTGAAGAGGTTATTTCTGATAAAAAACCTCAGTATATCAAAGCCAAAATAGTGGCATTAGACGGGAGTAGTTTTTCGAGTTTTAGAGCACCCAAAGCAATGCTCAGTGTTAATTCTGCACAGCCTTTTACAGTCGGGGATGAATTCTCTGCATTAATCCATTTAAAATATTTTCGCAGTAATAAAAATTTTAATGTGTTTGATAATGAACGTTATGCATTTATAAATAGGATATTATTTAAAGGTAAAGTGCTCAATAAAGAGCTTAATATAATACACAGCGATAAACAAAGCATCGTACTAGATTATCAAAACTTCATTAAAAATACCTATACAAATACAAGATTGCAGTGGCTTTATTATGCATTACTCAGTGGTGATAAATCGTTGATGAGCTATACAGATAAACAATTAATGCAATCACTTGGGTTAAGTCACTTACTGGCTATATCGGGTTTACATATTGGTTTGATTTTTAGCTTTGGTTATTTATTCATTCGATTTATCTGTACGAAAATAAACTTTTCAATTGGTCAATCATTTAACCTTACACTTTACTACAGTTCGTTCGGTTTTATAGCTGCATTAGTTTACGTATATTTAAGTGACTTTTTAGTATCAGCAACGCGAGCGCTAATTATGCTGGGTTGTTATTTGTTACTTTATTTTCTTGCTAAGCAGCCGCTGCGATGGCGTAGTATTTTATTTGCCTTGGTAATAGTGCTTGCTGTTAACCCATTCAATTTACTTAATCCAGGTCTGTATTTTTCATTTTTAGCTGTCGCTATAATTTTTACTGTTATTAATAAATTACCAATATTAAAAACACGAATAAAAAACAAAATTATTGCGTTATTTGTTATTCAAGTAGCATTGTTTATCGGTTTATTACCACTTTCACTTTATTTTTTTAATGGCGTAAGTATTGCGGGACTAGTGATTAACTTAATTGCGATACCGTTTCTTTCCATCATTATTTTGCCATTTTTGATTGTTTTTACATTACTGAGTACTTTTATAGATATAGGTAATTTAATACATTTGTTTGATACAGGGTTATATGCGTTATTTAAATTACTTTATGAAATACCCGAGCCGTTAAGATGGCTGACAACAGGACGAATCGAGTCAATATTCGTCATTTTTACCTATATTACTATGTTGATGATTTACTTCCTCCCCTATAAGTTGCTTTCTTTCATTCCTTTAACAGTACTTTTATTGAATAACCTTCTAAAAGAAAAGCCCAACTGGCAACTTCATGTGTTTGATGTTGGGCATGGTCTCATGGCATTAATTGAAAAAGATAATCAAGTGCTTATCTATGATTTTGGTCCAAGTTATTTTAATCGTTTTAGTCGTACGCGAAGTATTTTATTGCCTTATATAAAAGCAAATAATTTCACAGTAAAAACAGCGATTCTAAGTCATAAAGACAGCGATCACGCTGGAGGAATACAGCATTTTATTGAAGCTGGGTTTGGGGAAACACTAAAGCAATTTCATCCTGAAAATACACTTAATGTGTGTGAAGTTCAAAATGTTGATTTTGTTGGTTTAAGAGTAGAAAGCTTTAGCACTAGAGGGTATGGGAATGAAAACGACGATTCATGCGTTGTTAGAGTATCGAGTAATACTCATAGTGTGTTATTTACAGGTGATATATCAAAATCCCGTGAAGCCTCTTTATTAGCGAATAATACACCGTTGAAAAGTACAGTCATGTTAAGCCCGCATCATGGCAGTGATACATCCTCAAGTGTTAATTTTATTAGCTATGTAGCCCCTAAAGTTGTGATTCATTCAAGTGCTTATAAAGGACAGTGGGAATTTCCCAAGCCCGTTGTTGTCGAGCGTTACAAAGCAATAAGCGCCGAGCAATTTACAACAGGCGTTGAAGGACAAATTAGTATTAAATTCTACTCAAACAATTTGGTCATAGAAACAGCAAGAGGGCAGGAAAGTTATTGGTTTATCAAAGATTGACGTTTAGTTTTATCTCATCGAAGGATACAATACAGGCAGTTACTGTATTTAGAGAGTGTTATGGATCAAAGTACTGCACAAATTTATAAACGTCTTGTCTCGTATGTTGGCGCATACAAAAGCGTCGCTTTTATCGCAATTGTTGGGATGATAGGCTATTCAGCAATGGATGCTTTATTCATTCAATTAATGAAGCCGTTTATTGATCAAGGTTTAAACCAGCGAAATACAGAAGTTTTAAAGTACGCTCCTTTTGTAGTTATCGCGTTAGTACTGGGGCGTGGTGTTTTTAACTTTATGTCTTCGTACTGTTTAAGTTATGTGGGCTCTCAAGTTGTACGCTCTTTACGCCAAGAGTTATTTGAGCACATATTGCATTTACCCGTTTCTTTTCATGACAAAAACTCTACAGGCGATTTAATTTCAAAAATCACTTTTGATACAGAGCAAGTTCAACAAGCAATTACTAAAGCGTTACTTATTGTTGTACGTGAAGGGGCCTTTGTTGTCTTTTTACTTGGTGTAATGTTTTATACCAGTTGGAAGCTCTCACTTATATTTTTAGTCATCATCCCTCTCGTTGCCATTATTGTAGCGGTTGTATCGAAACGTTTTCGCCATATTTCTAAAAGCATTCAATCAGCTATGGGGCAGGTTACACGTAGCTCTGAACAAATGCTTAGCGGACATAAAGTTATTCATGGATTTGGCGGACAAGACCAAGAAATAAACCATTTCTCAAAGATTAATAATCATAATCGCCAGCAGCGCATTAAAATGGATGCGACAAAAGCTTTAAGTGTATCAATTATTCAAATATTAGCAGCAAGTGCTATGGCTGTTATTTTATGGGCTGTATCTCTTCCATCAATGATTGATACGATTACCTCAGGTGACTTCATGGCATTAATTGCCTCAATGATGATGTTATTGCGACCGCTAAAACAACTCGCCAATGTTAATAGTGATATGCAGCGTGGTATATCTGCCGCGCAAAGTATTTTTTTAGTTTTAGATGAAGAAATGGAAAAAGATACTGGCACCGTTTCAGTCGATAAAGTTAAAGGGTTAATTGAAGTTAAAAATGTAACCTTTAAGTACCCAACAAAAGATGAAGCCGTATTAAATGATTTGTCGCTAACGATTAAAGCGGGTGAAAGTATTGCCTTAGTAGGGCGCTCAGGCTCGGGTAAATCAACAATTTCTAATTTATTACCACGCTACTATGACTTAGAGTTACCGAGTGAAATATTACTTGATGGTATAGCCCTGCAGGATTATAAATTAACAGATTTGCGTCGCCAATTTGCTTTAGTGTCTCAACAAGTCGTGTTATTTAACGATACGATTGCTAATAATATTTGTTATGGCATAAAGCATGATGTGTCTGAGGAAGAATTAGAGCAAGTTGCTAAACAAGCGCATGTTTGGGAGTTTGTTAAAGACTTGCCAGAGCAATTAAACACCATGGTAGGTGAAAATGGCGTAATGCTCTCCGGCGGTCAACGCCAGCGTATAGCGATAGCACGTGCAATATTAAAAGACGCACCTATTTTGATTTTAGACGAAGCAACATCAGCACTTGATACCGAATCTGAAAAGCTTATTCAGCAAGCATTAGAAACGCTAATGAAAGATAAAACCTCAATTGTTATTGCGCATCGCTTATCTACTATCGAAAACAGTGACCGAATCTATGTTATTGATAACGGTCGTGTAATAGAAAGTGGCGATCACAATAGCTTATTAGCAAATGACGGTACTTATTCAGCCCTTTGCAAAATGCAGTTTGGTGATCAGGCGTGAGTAAAATAGAACAAAGCTGGTATAAACCATTTGGTCTAATTACTTTGCTGTTATTACCATTAAGTGCTTTGTTTTGGGTTGTATCTTCATTTCGAAAATACTTATACAGCGCTAAAATACTTAAACCTTTTGAGTGCAAAACGCCTGTAATTGTAGTTGGCAATATAAGTGTTGGCGGTAATGGTAAAACGCCTTTTGTTTTGTGGCTGTATGGTCATTTAACACAGCAAGGTTTATCAGTGGGAATTATTAGTAGAGGATATGGTGGGCAATCAGAAAATTACCCGCTGTTAGTTACTGAGCTTGTAGACGCTCAGCAGGCTGGAGATGAGCCCGTACTTTTATACCATCGTTTAAAGTGCCCAATAGCGGTTGGGCCTAATAGACAACACAATATCGATTTATTAGAAAATAATTATACACTCGATGTTATTATTTCTGATGATGGAATGCAGCATTATAAAATGCCTCGTAGCATTGAGTGTTGTATTGTTGATAGTGAGCGTCGTTTTGGTAATGGCTTTGTTATGCCAGCAGGGCCACTTCGTGAAACAACTAAACGTTTGCAAAGTGTCGATATAGTAATTGAAAATGGTGGTGAGGCTAATAATAGCTACACATTACAAGTAAGTAATCTTCGCTTGGTTAATTCAAGCGATTATGCAAAAAGTAACGTAAGTGAAGCACATGCAATAAGTGCAATTGGGAACCCTAAACGGTTTGAAAACTCATTAGAAGCACAAGATATTACGTTATTATCGACTCATCATTTTAGAGATCATTATGCTTATACAGTAGATGATTTTGCACAATTTGGTGATGATTGCATTATAATGACCGAAAAAGATGCCGTTAAATGTAAGTCCTTTGCAAAACCTAATTGGTATTATTTACCAGTAGATGCACAACCTACCGATAGCGTAATAAACAAATTAAATTCAATATTAAAAGAAAAAGGAATACTCAATGGCCTTTGATACAAAATTACTCGAGATAATTGCGTGCCCTGTTTGTAAGGGAAAATTACGCTTTGACAGAGAAAACAACGAACTAATTAGCACAGCAGCTAAGCTTGCTTATCCTGTTCAAGATGATATTCCAGTATTACTTGAAAATGAAGCACGAGAACTATCTCTAGAAGAGGTTGAAAAGTGGAATTCGTAGTTGTAATTCCTGCTCGTTTTGCATCGACCCGACTACCAGGTAAACCGCTTGCTGATATTTGTGGCAAGCCAATGGTTCAACACGTTTACGAAAAAGCATGTTTATCAGGTGCTAGTAAAGTAGTTATAGCAACCGATCATCAAAAAGTATTTGATGCAGTAAGTATGTTTACTAATGATGTTGTAATGACGCGTGAAGATCACCAGTCGGGTACTGAACGATTAGCTGAAGTGGTTGATTTGCTTAAACTTGATAGCAATACAATTGTGGTTAATGTACAAGGCGATGAGCCATTACTTGCACCAGAAAACGTATCTCAAGTTGCTGCACTATTAAGTGATTCAACAGCACCAATGGCAACGTTAAGTGTTGCTATTGAAGAACGTGATGAAGTATTTAATCCTAATGCCGTTAAAGTGGTTAGCGATATAAATAAAAATGCCCTGTATTTCTCTCGTGCAAGTATACCGTTTGATAGAAATACGATGATGGATGATAGCACTGCCCTTAATTTAGCACCATTTCAACGCCATGTAGGTATTTATGCGTACAGAGCGGGTTTTATTAAACAATACATAGAGCTGAGTGTATCACCATTAGAATTACTTGAATCACTTGAGCAGTTACGTGTTTTGTATCACGGTTATAAAATTAAAATAGAACAAGCTCAAATAGCCCCTCATGCAGGTGTAGATACGCCTGATGACTTAGCTAAAGTGATAGCGCATATTAAAAGTAAAAACGTGTGAGTGAGCAATTAAGTAAGATAATAAAAGTTGTTTATACACATAACGACTTTTATATTTTAGAAAAGCCAGCGGGTCTTAATTTTCATTCTGAAGAGGGACCCGGCTTTGTTGTTTTAGCCGAACAACAATTATCGCAAAAGCTTTATGCCGTTCACCGTTTAGATAAAGTGACATCAGGGCTTATTATTTTAGCAAGAAACAAAGCCGCTGCAGCCGCCTTTACTGTTATGTTTACTGAGCATGCGATTGCTAAATTTTATTTAGCGATTAGTGATGCTAAACCAAAAAAGAAGCAGGGGTGGATAAAAGGCGATATGGCTAAGTCTCGCCGTGGCTCGTTTAAGTTACTAACGAGTACACTTAACCCTGCAATCACCCGATTCTATTCTCTGAGTTATAAGCCAGGATTTAGAGGGTATATTTTAAAACCTTACTCTGGCAAAACACATCAACTAAGAGTGGCACTAAAAAGTGTGGGCGCAGCTATTTTAGGCGATGCAATGTATTCAGGCACGCCTTCTAATCGTACCTATTTACATGCATATGCGTTAAGCTTTTTATGGCAAGGTGAACAAATACAGCTAACTTTATTACCTGATAGTGGTGATGAGTATTTGGCGTTAATTAAACATCAAGATTTTCAAGCATGGCAATCGCCATGGCAACTGGATTGGTAAATGAGCGAAAAAGTTACAGATATACGTTTTGGTGGTATTAAACGTTTATATGGTCATCAACAGTTTGATTGGCTTCAAGAGGCACATTTTTGTGTAGTAGGTATTGGTGGTGTAGGAAGCTGGACAGCAGAAGCACTTGCGCGTACTGGTGTTGGTAAAATAACACTTATAGATTTGGATGATATTTGCGCCACTAACGTAAATAGGCAAATTCATGCGTTAACGGGCACTATTGGTCAAGCTAAAGTCGATGCAATGAAAGCGCGCTGCGAGCTTATTAACCCAGAATGCCAAATTAGTGTAATAGATGACTTTATTACGCTTGATAATATTCAAGAGCATATTCAAGGTTTTGATTATGTAATTGATTGTATTGATGCAGTTAAAGAAAAAGCAGCATTAATTGCTCACTGTAAACGTAATAAACTACCTATAATTACAACTGGTGGTGCTGGCGGGCAAACAGATCCTAGCCAAATAACTTTTGGTGATGTAGCTAAAACTACGCAAGACCCATTACTTGCAAAGGTGCGCTATATTTTGCGCAAGCAATATAATTTTAGTAATAATCCTAAACGTAAGTTTAATATTGATTGTGTTTACTCAACAGAGCAATTGGTTTACCCAGGAAGCGATGGCAGCGTATGTCATGCTAAGCAAAGTGCTGATGGCACAATGAATATGGACTGTAATAATGGTTTTGGCTCTGTGACTATGATCACAGGAAGCTTTGGTTTTTTTGTTGCTGCAAAAGCGGTGCGTAAATATCTAGATAAAAAACAACGCTCACAGGCTTAGTTTTCGTTAACTAAGCTTGTGTTGTGCCATGGTTTGTATCTTATCAACCATGGCTTTAATACCATTACCACGTGATGTGCTTAAGTGGCTTATAAGGCCGAGCTTTTCAAATTCTTCATACGCATTTTTATTCACTACCTGTTCTGGTGTAAGCCCGTTGTAAAGCGCTAAAATAATGGCTAATAATCCTTTTACTATACGAGTATCAGAGTCACCTATTACAACAAGTGTATTTTCGGTTAAGTCAAATTCAACGAACATCCATACTTTGCTTTCACAGCCTGGTACAAGTGCGTCATCAGTTTTTAAAACATCAGCTAAAGCTGGCAACGTTTTTCCTAAAAGCATTATTTCACGATATTTTTGCTGCCAAGCAGGTGCATTTTTTATAGATTCTGTGACTTTGTTAAACGTATTTGTCATGAGTTATCCTAATTAATTCTATTAAACTGGCGTTCAATCTAATAAAGCGATACATTTTTTAAGTGAATCAATGAATATATCTACATCTTTGTAGGTATTATAAAAAGAAAAACTTGCTCTTAACGTTCCATTAAGCCCTAAATGTGTCATTAATGGTTGTGTACAATGGTGTCCACTTCTGACTGCAACCCCATATCCGTCAAGTAAAGTTGCCAAATCATAAGGATGTTCATCTTTAAAATTAAAACAGAGTGTACCAATATTGTCAGATAGGTTGCTGAATATGGTAATGCCATCCACCTTTACCAATTTTTGTGCCGCGTAACTAAACAATTCTTGTTCATATTGCTGTATTTGCACGTGATCCAATTCATTTAAATAGTCTAAAGCGGCACCAAAGCCTAAAACTCCAGAAATATTTGGTGTGCCAGTTTCAAATTTTGCAGGCGCAGGGCGATAAGTGCTATGAGTTAAGTAAACTTTATCAATCATTTCACCGCCGGATTGGTAAATATCTAGTGTATTTAGCTCTTCATATTGGCCATAAAGTACACCTAAGCCTGTTGGACCGAGCATTTTATGGCTTGAGCAAACATAAAAGTCACAGTTTAATTCACGTAAATCGGGTTTTAAATGCAGTGCACCTTGGGCTCCGTCCACTAAAACAAGCGAATTCACCTCTTTTGCAGCTACAATTAGTGGCTTTAAATCAGTGATATTACCCAGTGTGTTCGATGCTTGTGTAATAGCTAATAAGGCAGGTTTTGTTTCTTTTATAAATTCACAGCATTGTTGGGTGTTTAGCGTGCCGTTATTATTTAGCGGCAGAGAGACTAATTTAGCTCCCGTCTGTTGGCTTACTAGTTGCCAAGGCACTATGTTTGCGTGATGCTCAAGCGGAGATATTATTATGGTATGACTTTCATCTAAACGCTTTTTTAAGCCGTTAGCGACCAAATTTATGGCTTCTGTAGCACCTTTAGTCCATACAATCTCTTTACTTAAGACATTAAAAAACCTTGCAGTTTTATCCCGGACTTGTTCATAAGAATAAGTGGCCTGTTCGCTAAGTGTATGGCGTCCACGGTGTACATTTGCATTTTGAGACGTATAAAACTCAGTAATTGTATCTATAACTGATTGAGGCTTTTGTGAGGTTGCTGCTGAGTCTAAATAAACAAGCGGACAGCCGTTTATTGTTTGATTTAATGTCGGGAAGTCTTTTCTAATTTTATTTATATCAAACTTTAAAGTAGGCATAGCTCATCTACATAGTGTTTTTAAGGCAGGGATTGTAATCGGTTTATGATAATTCTCAAGTGCTGTTAATAAAAAAGGCCGCAAAATGCGGCCTTTTAAACTAACCAGCGTCAATTAACGCTTGTCAGTTGATACGTAATCACGTTGAGTGTAACCAGTATACATTTGGCGAGGACGGCTGATCTTATGACCAGGTTGAGATAGCATCTCATCCCAGTGAGTGATCCAACCAACAGTACGTGCCATTGCAAAAATTACAGTGAACATGCTTGTTGGAATACCAATCGCTTTTAAGATAATACCAGAGTAGAAATCTACGTTAGGGTATAGTTTCTTCTCTACAAAGTACGGGTCTTCAAGGGCAATTTGCTCAAGCTTCATAGCAATATCAAGAAGTGGATCTTGGATATTTAGCTCAGCTAAAACTTCATGACACGTTTGACGCATTACTGTAGCACGTGGGTCGAAGTTTTTGTAAACGCGGTGACCAAAGCCCATAAGGCGGAATGGGTCAGCTTTGTCTTTAGCTTTAGCAACGTATTCATCAATACGGTCCACAGAGCCAATCTCTTCTAACATGTTTAAACATGCTTCGTTAGCGCCGCCGTGAGCAGGTCCCCATAAAGAAGCAATACCAGCTGCAATACATGCATACGGGTTAGCACCTGATGAACCAGCAAGACGAACTGTTGAAGTCGATGCATTTTGCTCATGATCTGCATGAAGCATAAAGATTTTATCCATAGCTTTAGCAGTTACAGGGTTAACTTTATATTCTTCAGCAGGTACAGAGAACATCATGTGTAAGAAGTTTTCTGCGTAGCTTAAATCGTTACGTGGGTATACAAACGGTTGGCCGATGTTTGTTTTATAAGCCATTGCAGCAATAGTTGGTAACTTAGCAACTAGCTTAACTGCGCTTGTTTTACGTTGTTCTGCATCAGTAATATCAAGGTCTTCATGATAAAAAGATGATAACGCACCCACTACGCCACAAAGCATTGCCATTGGGTGAGCGTCAAAGCGGAAACCTTGGAAAAAGTTAGCAATCTTCTCGTCAAGCATAGTGCTTGTAGTGATTTCATTCTTAAAAACTTCATATTGTTCTTTAGAAGGTAACTCACCATTTAAAAGTAAGTAGCAAAGCTCAATATAGTTAGAATCTTCAGCTAATTGCTCAATTGGGTAACCACGGTGAAGTAGTACACCTTTACCACCATCAATATAGGTGATTGCAGATTCACAAGAACCAGTCGACATGAAACCTGGGTCATAAGTAAAGTGACCATGTGAACCTAACGTACGTACGTCGATTACATCTTGGCCAGCAGTGCCTTGATAAATTGGAAGTTCGATTGGATCTAGTCCATCAATATGGACTGTGGCTTTTTTATCTGCCATCGCTATGTATCTCCTATTAAGATATCTATTCTGATTTTTAGATTTTAAAGTTCTGAAATCTGTTTTAAGCACATCTTCGCATTTTAACGTGAAAGAGGGGGTTAAAGTCAATTTTTATAAACATTATGCATATATGTATAATAAATATTCGGTATTAATTAAATATAATACTATTGGCTAATTCGCAAACATCTCTAAATAAACAAGAATTGTAAAAAGTCCTGTGGGTATATATACTAATGGTGGTTTTAAACCGTATTGTATTTGGGTAAACATATTCTTAACAGCTTAAAATTTACTGTTTTGTGAACTTTAACTATTTTGATACGTTTATTCTGATAGTTCCATCAGTAATATTTGGTGGGTTTTTAGAAAAACAAGTAGATGAGCTCCACTGTGAGCAAAGATGGGCAAGTAACTGTGAAAAAGCAAAGACCTGTAAATCTAGATCTAACAACTATATCTATGCCGGCAACGGCTAAAGCTTCAATTTTTCACCGCGTCACCGGTGTTGCATTGTTTTTTGCTTTAACGTTTGTCATTTGGGCTTGGTCTGAGTCTCTCTCTTCAGCTGAAAGTTTTGAATTCGTCAAGGGTCTGTTTAACGGATTCATTGCCAAATTTATAGCTTGGGGCACTGTTTCTGTATTAGGTTATCACCTTATTGGTGGCATCCGTCATATGATTATGGATATGGGACATTGGGAAGAACTTGAATCAGGTAACCTCAGCGCTAAAGTATCAATGGCTCTTGGTGTTGTGTTTGCCGTATTGGCAGGGGTGTGGATATGGTTTTAAATCAAGCAACTCTAAAACGTGATGGTGTACAAGATTTCGTATCTTTACGTACCACGGCATTAATAATCAGCGCGTACGCGATTTTTATTATCGGCTATTTTTTAGCGACGCCAGAAGTCACTTTCGAAGCCTGGACAGGCCTCTTCTCTAACCTAGCAATGAAAGGGTTTACTTTAATTACCCTTATTTGCATTATGGTTCATACCCGCATTGGCCTTTGGCAAGTTCTTACAGACTATGTTAAGTGTTCGAAGTTGCGTGCTGTTTTAGGTTTTGTTTTAAACCTAATGGCCGTTGCTTACGTAGCTATTGGTCTAATCGTATTATGGGGTGTTTAAGTGAAATATTCTGTTCGTGAATTTGACGCCGTAGTAATTGGTGCAGGTGGTGCTGGTATGCGCGCTGCTTTAGCAATTACAGAATCTGGCAAAACGTGTGCATTAATATCTAAAGTATTTCCAACGCGCTCACACACTGTATCTGCTCAAGGTGGTATTACAGTAGCGCTTGGTAATTCACACGAAGACAACTGGGAATGGCATATGTACGATACCGTTAAGGGTTCCGATTTTATCGGTGACCAAGACGCTATTGAATATATGTGTCAAACTGGCCCAGAAGCTATTACTGAATTAGAAAACATGGGACTACCATTTTCTCGTTTTGAAAATGGCCGTGTTTACCAACGTCCTTTCGGTGGTCAATCGAAAAACTTTGGTGGTGAACAAGCCGCACGTACTGCTGCTGCAGCTGACCGTACTGGTCATGCTTTACTTCATCTTCTATATCAACAAAACGTTAAAAACAAAACAAATGTATTCTCTGAGTGGTATGCACTTGACTTAGTTAAAAACGACAATGGCGATGTAGTAGGGTGTACAGCAATTGAGATTGAAACAGGTGAAATCACTTTCTTCAAATCTAAAGCAGTTGTATTAGCCACTGGTGGTGCAGGTCGTATATTCGCATCAACAACAAATGCTCATATTAACACCGGTGACGGTGTTGGTATGGCAACACGCGCTGGTATTTCTATGCAAGACATGGAAATGTGGCAGTTCCACCCAACGGGTATTGCAGGTGCTGGTACGCTAGTAACTGAAGGTTGTCGTGGTGAAGGCGGTTATCTTTTAAATAAAGATGGCGAGCGCTTCATGGAACGTTACGCACCAAATGCAAAAGACTTAGCGTCTCGCGATGTTGTTGCGCGTTCAATGATGACTGAAATCCGTGAAGGTCGTGGTTGTGATGGTCCTTGGGGTCCTCATATCAAGCTGAAACTTGACCATTTAGGTGAAGAAACGCTTAACCTACGTCTTCCTGGCGTATGTGACCTAGCTAAAACTTTCGCTCACGTTGATCCAGCTAAAGAGCCAATTCCAGTAATTCCTACTTGTCATTATATGATGGGTGGTGTTCCTACTAACGTAAATGGTCAAGCGCTACAAATCGATGCTCAAGGCAACGAAAAAGTAGTTGAAGGTTTATTTGCTGTTGGTGAGATTGCATGTGTATCTGTACACGGTGCAAACCGCCTAGGTGGTAACTCATTACTAGATTTAGTTGTATTTGGCCGTGCTGCTGGTAACTTCTTAGGTAAATACCTTAAAGATGTTGAAGTATCAAAAGCGGCTTCAGAGTCAGATTTAGAAGCGTCTCTTGCACGTTACAACCGTTGGGAAAATTCAACGGCTGGCCAAGGTGAAGATCCAGTTCAAATCAAAAAAGACCTACAGCAATGTATGCAGCTTAACTTCTCGGTATTCCGTGAAGGCGATTCAATGGCTTCAGGTCTTCAAGAACTTAAAGAAATTCGTGAACGTCTGCAACATGCTCGTCTTGATGATAAATCATCAGACTTCAATACGCAGCGTATCGAATGTCTTGAACTAGATAACTTAATGGAAACAGCTTACTCAACTGCAGTAGCTGCAAACTTCCGTACAGAAAGCCGTGGTGCACATTCTCGCTTTGACTACCCAGATCGTGATGACGAAAACTGGTTATGTCACTCAGTATTCAATCCTGTAACGGATGAAATGAGTAAGCGTGATGTAAACTATGCGCCTAAAACGCGTGAAGCTTTCCCACCTAAAGCACGTGTTTACTAGGAGATAGACGATGGCACAAGTACAATTTTCAGTTTATCGTTATAATCCAGATGTTGACAACGCTCCTCGTATGCAAGAATACACCTTGCAAACAGAGGAAGGTCACGACATGATGGTGTTAGATGCACTTATTCTTTTAAAAGAACAAGATCCTACACTATCTTTTCGTCGTTCATGCCGTGAAGGTGTGTGTGGATCTGATGGTGTTAACATGAATGGTAAAAATGGTTTAGCATGTATTACTCCTTTATCTACGCTACAAAAAAATGGCAAAGGTAAAATTGTAGTACGTCCGTTACCAGGCTTACCTGTGGTTCGTGACCTTGTTATTGACATGAGTCAGTTCTACACTCAGTACGAAAAAGTTAAACCTTATTTAATTAATGATCAGCCTGCAGCAGGAGAGCGTCTTCAATCTATTGAAGAACGTGATAAATTAGATGGGCTATATGAGTGTATTTTGTGTGCATGTTGTTCGACATCGTGTCCTTCGTTCTGGTGGAACCCAGACAAGTTCATTGGTCCAGCAGGCCTTCTTCACGCTTACCGTTTCTTAGCTGATAGCCGAGATACAGCAACTGAAGAACGTTTAGCGGATTTAGACGATGCGTTCAGTGTGTTCCGTTGCCACAGTATCATGAACTGTGTTAGCGTTTGTCCTAAGGGTCTTAACCCGACTAAAGCAATTGGGCAAATCAAATCTATGTTATTAAACCGAGCGGTTTGATTACTTAGTAAACGTAAGATGGCTAATACAGATTATTAGCCATCTTGTTATGATAACTATTAATTTCTGCGCTAAAGAAAAGGGCTTATAAATGCACGAAGGTGTGATGAAGGCATGGCTAGAATCTTCACATTTAAACGGCGGCAACGTTGCTTATGTAGAAGAGCTTTATGAAGCGTATTTAGACGATGCGACTTCTGTGCCAGATGAATGGCGAGAAGTGTTCGAACAATTACCTAAAGTTGATGGTGTGGATGTTGAAGTAAAACATTCAGAAGTTCGAACGCAGTTTGCACAGCTTGCAAAAAACAAGCATAGAGAAGTAGTGGTAGCAGAGGGTAGTGGCGGAGACCTTAAACAGGTTAAAGTTCTACAACTTATTAATGCTTTCCGTTTTCGTGGACACCAAAATGCAAACCTAGATCCATTAGGTATTTGGCAACGAGAGCGTGTACGAGATTTAGAGCTAGAGTACCACGACTTATCTTCAAGTGATTTTGACCGCGAGTTTAACGTAGGATCGTTTGCCGTAGGCCGCGATACTATGCCTTTAGGTGAACTATACCAAGCACTAAAAACTACATATTGTGGTTCAATTGGCGCTGAGTATATGCACATCACATCAACAGAGGAAAAGCGTTGGTTACAACAGCGTTTAGAATCTGTCCAGTCTAGGCCAAAATTCGAAAAAGACGAAAAGCTGCGTATCCTAAAAGGATTAACTGCTGCTGACGGACTTGAAAAATATTTAGGGGCTAAGTTCCCAGGTGCTAAGCGTTTCTCACTTGAAGGTGGCGATGCGTTAGTTCCAATGTTAAAAGAGCTTATTCACCGCGCAGGTGAAAGCGGCCAACAAGAAGCTGTTATTGGTATGGCTCACCGTGGTCGTTTAAATGTTCTTGTAAATGTACTTGGTAAAAATCCATCAGAATTATTTGATGAGTTTGCTGGTAAACATAAAGAAACATTAAGTTCTGGCGATGTTAAATACCACATGGGTTATTCATCTGACTTTGCTACTAAAGGTGGCAATGTTCATATGGCGCTTGCGTTTAACCCGTCTCATCTTGAAATTGTAAACCCAGTTGTTATGGGCTCAGTACGTGCTCGTCTTGACCGCTTAGGTGACAGTTCTGGTATTAAAGCTTTACCAATTACAATTCATGGTGATTCTGCGGTTACAGGCCAAGGTGTTGTACAAGAAACGTTTAACTTATCACAAACTAACGCGTTTAGTTGTGGTGGTAGTATTCGTATTGTTGTAAATAACCAAGTTGGTTTTACTACATCTAAACAAGACGATGTACGCTCTACAGATTACTGTACTGACATTGCTAAAATGGTTCAGTCACCTATCTTCCATGTTAACTCTGATGACCCTGAAGCAGTTGCATTTGTTACTCAAATTGCACTTGATTTCAGAAACCAGTTTAAACGTGACGTAGTAATCGATTTAGTATGTTACCGTCGCCATGGTCACAATGAAGCTGATGAGCCTAATGCAACTCAGCCTGTTATGTACCAAAAAATTAAAAAGCACCCAGTTCCACGTTTAATTTACGCAGATCAACTTATAGCTGAAGGCTCTTTTTCTGAACAAGAAATAAAAGCACTTGCTGATGAGTACCGTAATGCATTAGACGAAGGCAACTGTGTTGTTTCAGAAATACAACCAGAGACATCGCATTCTTCAGATTGGGCAAAGTATGTTGGCCATGAATGGGATGTTGATTACGATGCCAGCGTGCCTGTTGAAGAGCTCAAAGCACTCGGTGAGAAAATCGCTTCTTACCCAGAGCAATATAAAGCACAGTCACGCGTTAAAAAGATTTACGATGATCGTAAATTAATGGCTTCTGGTGAGAAACCTCTAGATTGGGGTATGGCAGAAACACTTGCTTATGCAACAATCGCAACTGAAGGCACTGACATTCGTTTAACTGGTCAGGATTCAGGGCGTGGCACATTCTTCCATCGTCATGCTGTTGTTCACAGTCAATCAGACGGCGCTACTTATACACCTCTACAGCACTTAAGCGAAGATCAAGGTACTTTTGAAGTATTTGACTCTGTTTTATCTGAAGAAGCTGTTGTTGCTTTTGAATACGGTTATGCAACTGCAGAGCCTACTTCATTAGTGCTTTGGGAAGCACAGTTTGGTGATTTCGCCAACGGTGCCCAAGTTGTATTTGACCAATTCTTAAGTTCTGGTGAGCAAAAATGGGGCCGTTTATGTGGTCTTACAATTTTGTTACCACATGGCTACGAAGGACAAGGTCCAGAACATAGTTCAGCTCGTTTAGAGCGTTTCCTACAACTATGTGCTGATCACAACATGCAAGTATGTGTTCCATCTACTCCTGCACAAGTTTACGCTATGCTTCGTCGTCAATCAGTTCGACCACTACGTCGTCCGTTGATTGTTATGACGCCTAAGTCGTTGCTTCGCCATCCTCTTGCAACTTCATCGCTTGAAGAGCTATCGCATGGTGTTTTCCATAATATGATCGACGAAGTTGATGATATTAACCCTGAGAAAGTTGAACGCGTTGTATTTTGTAGTGGTAAAGTTTATTACGAACTATTACAAGAGCGTCGTAAGCTAGAGCAAGATAATATTGCTATTGTTCGTGTTGAGCAGTTATATCCGTTCCCACATGACGAAATGCAAACAATTATGGAGCGTTACCAACACGTAACTGATTTTGTATGGTGTCAAGAAGAGCCACAAAACCAAGGTGCATGGTACTGTTCACAACATCACTTTATTGATGCAATCCCACAAGGTGCTAAATTAAAATATGCAGGACGTAAAGCGTCTGCATCACCAGCGTGTGGTTACATGTCAGTACATACTAAAGAACAACAAGCGCTCGTTGCCGACGCGCTTACTATAGAAAATAAAGGATAAGCAATGAGCACAGAAATTAAAGTTCCTGTTCTTCCTGAGTCGGTTGCAGATGCTACCGTTGCTACATGGCATGTAAGTGTTGGCGACAAAGTAACTCGCGATCAAAACTTAGTAGACATTGAAACAGATAAAGTGGTTTTAGAAGTTGTTGCACAGCATGACGGTGTAATTACAGAAATATCACAAGAAGAAGGTGCAACCGTACTTGGCGATCAAGTTATGGGTTTACTTGGTGATGCTGATGCAGCGCCAGCAAGTGAAGGTTCATCTAAAGAAGAATCAGCACCAGCTAAATCAGAAGACGCGCCTGCGGCGCAATCAGCACCAGCATCAGAAGGTAAAGAAGTGGACATTAAAGTACCTGTACTTCCAGAATCAGTTGCAGACGCAACAATTGCTACATGGCATGTACAACCAGGTGACGCAGTAACACGCGACCAAAACTTGGTAGATATTGAAACAGATAAAGTTGTTCTTGAAGTAGTCGCTCAAGAAGATGGCATCATGGGTGATATCATTCACAACGAAGGCGATACTGTACTAGGCGAGCAAGTAATTGGTTCGGTTAAAGCAGGCGGTGCACCAGCGGCTCCAGCTGCAAAAGCAGACGAAACGCCAGCAGCAGATTCTAGCGAAAGTTCAGATGTGTTAACACCATCAGTTCGTCGTTTAATTGCTGAGAAAGGCTTAGACGCTTCTAAAATTAACGGCACGGGTAAAAATGGCCGCGTAACTAAAGAAGACGTTGATACGTTCTTAAAAGCACCAGCGCCAGCGGCTAAAAAAGCAGAAGCTTCTGCTCCTGCAGCACCGATGGGCGATCGTACTCAAAAACGTGTTCCTATGACTCGTTTACGTAAAACGATTGCTACACGTCTTCTTGAAGCTAAAAATTCAACTGCAATGTTAACAACATTCAACGAAGTGAACATGGAACCAATCATGAGCCTTCGTAAGCAGTACCAAGAAGTATTTGAAAAGCGTCATGGTATTCGTTTAGGCTTCATGTCTTTCTACGTGAAAGCGGTAACTGAAGCACTTAAACGCTTCCCAGATGTTAATGCATCAATTGATGGTGACGATATTGTTTACCATAACTATTTTGATATCAGCATTGCAGTATCTACTCCACGTGGTTTAGTTACTCCAGTACTTAAAGATTGTGACAAACTATCTGTTGCTGAAATCGAAAAGGGTATTCGTGAATTAGCACTTAAAGGTCGTGATGGTAAGCTAACGCTTGCAGATATGACCGGTGGTAATTTCACCATCACTAATGGCGGCGTATTTGGTTCATTACTATCTACACCTATCATTAACTTGCCACAGTCTTCAATTTTGGGTATGCATAAAATCCAAGACCGTCCGATGGCCGTAAATGGTAAAGTAGAAATACTTCCTATGATGTATTTAGCACTTTCTTATGACCACCGTATCATTGATGGTAAAGAATCTGTTGGTTTCTTAGTGACTATTAAAGAGTTACTTGAAGATCCAACTCGCTTATTGCTAGATGTTTAATCTAGTTGTATGAAATGTAAGCTGTGAATGAACATTCACAGCTTTTTTTTTGCGCCTTTGGTCTTACTGGGGTTTTCATGTTAAGCCTTGGGATCTATACTAGGTGCGCAATTTGGGATAGTTGTTTATTTGAAAAAATATTCAGCTCTTTTAGTATAAAAAATTGGATAAAGCATCATGAATTTGCATGAGTATCAGGCAAAACAACTTTTTGCCGAATATGGTTTACCAGTTTCTCAGGGTTTCGCTTGCGATACACCTGAAGAAGCTGCAGCAGCTGCTGAAAAAATCGGCGGTGATATGTGGGTTGTTAAAACTCAGGTTCACGCAGGTGGACGTGGTAAAGCTGGCGGTGTAAAGCTAGTAAAAACTATCGACGAAGTAAAAGCGTTTGCAGCTAACTGGTTGGGTAAAAACCTAGTTACTTACCAAACAGACGAGAAAGGCCAGCCAGTAGCTAAAATTTTAGTTGAAAGCTGTACTGACATTGCTAACGAATTGTACCTAGGTGCAGTAGTTGACCGTGCATCTCGCAAAGTAGTTTTCATGGCGTCTACTGAAGGCGGCGTTGAAATTGAAACTGTTGCAGAAGAAACACCAGAGCTTATCCACAAAGCTGAAATTGATCCATTAGTGGGTCCTCAAGCTTACCAAGCACGTGAACTAGGCTTCAAATTGGGTCTTAACCCAGTACAAATGAAGCAGTTTGTTAAGATCTTTATGGGTCTTGGTAACATGTTTACTGATTTTGATTTCGCACTACTTGAAATCAACCCGTTAGTAATTACAGACGAAGGTAACCTTCACTGTCTTGACGGAAAAATCGGTATTGATGGTAATGCACTTTACCGTCAGCCTAAAATTCGTGAGTTCCACGATCCATCTCAAGAAGATGCACGTGAAGCACACGCAGCAAGCTTCGAGCTTAACTACGTTGCTCTAGATGGCAATGTTGGTTGTATGGTTAACGGTGCAGGCCTAGCAATGGGTACTATGGACATCGTAAACCTACACGGCGGCAAACCGGCTAACTTCCTAGATGTTGGCGGCGGCGCGACTAAAGAACGTGTTTCTGAAGCATTCAAAATCATCCTTTCTGACGATAATGTTAAAGCTGTTTTAGTAAACATCTTTGGCGGTATCGTACGTTGTGACATGATTGCTGAAGGTATCATTGGCGCAGTTAAAGAAGTTGGCGTAAATGTACCTGTAGTTGTACGTTTAGAAGGTACTAATGCTGAATTAGGTCGTGAAGTTCTTAAGAACTCAGGTCTAGATATCATTGCTGCTGAATCACTAACAGACGCTGCTGAGAAAGTTGTTGCTGCTGCGGAGGGCAAATAATGTCTGTATTAATCAATAAAGATACAAAAGTTATCTGTCAAGGTTTCACTGGAGGCCAAGGTACTTTCCACTCAGAGCAAGCGCTTGAGTACGGTACACAAATGGTTGGTGGTGTAAGCCCAGGTAAAGGCGGTCAAACGCACCTTGGTCTTCCTGTATTCAACACAGTTCGTGATGCTGTTCAAGAAACTGGCGCAACTGCTTCAGTTATCTACGTACCAGCTCCTTTCTGTAAAGATGCAATCTTAGAAGCTATCGATGCTGGCATCGAGCTGATTGTTTGTATCACTGAAGGTATCCCTACGCTTGATATGGTTGACGTAAAAGTTAAACTAGATCAAACAGGTACTCGTATGATCGGTCCTAACTGTCCAGGTGTTATTACTCCTGGTGAGACTAAGATTGGTATCATGCCTGGTCACATCCACAAACCTGGTAAAGTAGGTATTGTTTCTCGCTCTGGTACTTTAACGTACGAAGCGGTTAAGCAAACTACTGATGCTGGTTTTGGTCAGTCTACGTGTGTTGGTATTGGTGGTGATCCAATCCCAGGTACTAACTTTATCGACGTTTTAGAAATGTTCGAAAAAGATCCACAAACTGAAGCAATCGTAATGATTGGTGAAATTGGTGGTACTGCAGAAGAAGAAGCTGCAGATTACATCAAAGCTAACGTAACTAAACCTGTAGTATCTTACATTGCTGGTGTTACTGCACCAGAAGGTAAGCGTATGGGTCACGCTGGCGCAATCATCGCAGGCGGTAAAGGTACTGCTGATGAAAAATTTGCTGCATTAGAAGCTGCGGGCGTAAAAACTGTACGTTCACTTGCTGAAATCGGTAAAGCACTTAAAGAGAAAACAGGCTGGTAATTGCTTGTTTCCTCTGAAAAGGCCCGCTTATGCGGGCCTTTTTGTTATTGAGGTAAATTTAGAACGGATAACTAATATGCTGAAAAAAGCGTACAGACAAATCTTGTCGTTGTTTATTTATAGCCAGCTCGTTACATAATGCATGAATTGTTTTCTCTACTTGGTTCATAAAGCGGCCATAACCAATTTCATGTTTATCCTGCTGAGTTGCGACAATAACAAAATGTAGTGTTTCTACTAATTTTGTTGCTTCATAAAAATACTTAATTTGATTTTCATTTGATTCAACATCAAAACTCAACTTTTGTAACTCTGTATTACCTTCATTTTTATCTATTTTACTGTTTCGGACAATGGGTATTGCGCCATTAGCTACCATTGCACCGTGTGTTAGTTTGTTTTTTTCACATGCGCGTTTAAAACTATCTGCAAAGTAATCATAAAACTTTTCCACATCGTTATTGTTCACCATTGTTTGAAACTGTGTTTTGATGGCTCGAGAAACCGCAATGGTAAATGTTGCGTAAGTCATTTCAGCATAGTCACTAGGGATATTACATTGCCTTGATTGATAACGAGGGTAGAGGCTTCTGAGTTTATATCCATAACTCTCTTTATTTCCCTTATCTTTAGCAAATAAATCGTAAGTTAGATGTTGGTGATCGCGAAGTTTAAATTGGGGCTGATTTATAAATAACTGTTCTTGGAGTAAGTTTAATACTTTTTGTACTCTATTGTGAAACAAAGCTGAGTTTGCACGTAAGTCTTCACCCGTGGCTAAAAACAAGAAACGTATTTTCTTACTTTTTATATCTGGTGAGTAATAAATTTTATGTGCCTCGTGATAACGAGGGTTATAAAAAAACAACATCTGCTTGTCGGTTTCTAATTGATATGACTCATCATGAAAGCGTACAACCGGTAGTTTATCGTTTGCTAATAAATGTACATTATGCAGTTCATACTCATCACAACATGCAAATAATTGACGCGCAATACGCTCATAGCAACAGTTTATAGTGCTAAAGCTATTATAAAATGCTTCATTAGGTATTATTTCAGCCAATAAATAGTGGTTAGCGCGTGCATTAGTTGGAATATATACACGGTGTTGATTAAGTGTCGCCATCTTAGAATCCTTATAAAGTAGGTTATTTAGCTACTATAATTGGCTTTGATGACTTAAATGTTGCGTTAAAACAAATTTTATTCATAAACAATTGAACAAGTGGATTAAAGTTAATCAATATCTAAAATAAACCTTAATCTATTGCTGTATGTTAGTGTATGTTTTTGTAATAATGCATTAGTTTTGTTATTACGTAATATTTAGAGGATCACACTCCTATGGCGGAAATTGAGAATCGCCCAAGTAACTTTATTAGAACCCGAATTGATGAAGACTTAGCAAGTGGCAAACATGCGACAACGCATACACGTTTTCCACCTGAACCAAATGGTTTTTTACATATTGGCCATGCCAAATCAATTTGTTTGAATTTTGGTATCGCAAAAGACTACAACGGTTTATGTAACCTACGTTTTGACGATACAAACCCTGAAAAAGAAGACATTAACTACGTTAACTCTATTAAAGAGGATGTACAGTGGTTAGGCTTTAATTGGGATGGCGACATAAAGTATTCTTCTAACTATTTTGATACTTTATATGGTTACGCAGTAGAGCTTATTGAAAAAGGCTTAGCGTACGTTTGTTTTTTAACTGCAGACGAAGCACGACAGTACCGCGGTACATTAAAAGAGCCAGGTAAAAACAGTCCTTATAGAGATACTTCAGTTGAAGAAAACCTAGCGTTATTTGAAAAAATGCGCGCTGGCGAATTCAAAGAAGGTGAATGTGTACTGCGTGCTAAAATTGATATGGCAAGCTCATTTATGGTGCTTCGCGATCCAATTATTTACCGTGTACGTTTTGCTCATCATCATCAAACAGGTGATAAGTGGTGCATTTACCCAATGTATGATTTCACTCACTGTATTTCTGATGCGCTTGAAGGTATTACACATTCATTATGTACATTAGAGTTCCAAGATAACCGTCGTTTATACGACTGGGTACTTGATAACATTAGTTTAGAGTGTCACCCGCAACAAATTGAGTTTTCGCGCTTAAATCTTGAATACACTATTATGTCAAAGCGTAAGCTAAATGATTTAGTAGTAAATAACTATGTAGAAGGGTGGGATGACCCTCGCATGCCTACTATTGCAGGTTTACGTCGTCGTGGTTATACACCAGGTTCAATTCGTGAATTTTGTTTGCGTATAGGTGTAACAAAACAAGAGAATATGGTTGAAATGGGCATGCTTGAAGCCTGTATCCGTGAAGACTTAAACGAAAATGCACCACGTGCAATGGCTGTGCTCGATCCTGTTAAAGTTGTTATTGAAAACTACGATGCAGATAAAGTTGAAACTTTATCAGTGGCTAATCACCCAAATAAAGAAGAAATGGGGCGTCGTGATGTTCCATTTACTCGTGAAATCTATATTGAACGAGAAGACTTTAAAGAAGAAGCGAATAACAAATTCAAACGTTTAGTACTTGATAAAGAAGTACGCTTACGTGGTGCTTATGTTATTAAAGCGCAGCGTGTTGAAAAAGACGAAAATGGCGAAATTACAACTATCTTCTGTACTTACGACAGTGAAACACTTGGTAAAAACCCAAGTGATGGTCGTAAAGTAAAAGGTGTTATTCATTGGGTTTCAGCACCAGAGTCTATTACTGCAGAAGTTCGTTTATACGACCGTTTGTTTAGCGTACCAAATCCAGCAGCTGCAGAGGAATTTGAAACTACGCTAAACCCAGAGTCACTGGTTGTTTTACCTAATGCTAAATTAGAACCATCGCTTGCTAATTCACAAGCAGAGCAGGGCTTTCAGTTTGAGCGTACAGGTTATTTCTCTCGTGATTCTAAATCAGAGAACGTTGTATTTAATCAAACCGTGGGTCTTCGCGATTCATGGTCTAAAACTCAATAAGTAATACTTAAAATATACCCAGGATTTACTGGGTATATTCAATATTATTGTTTTTTAGGCACAAAAAAACCTGCACTTAGCAGGTTTTTTTTATTGCTTTTAAAAGCGGTATTAGCTATTAGCGTCGCTAAATTCTTTACACGCTGCTTTATCATTACACTCACCGTATAAATACAAAGAATGGTTTGTAAGAGTAATACCATTTTCTTCAGCAATTTCTAGTTGACGACGCTCAATCATGTCATCTTCAAACTCTACCACTTTGCCACATTTCAAACATACTAAATGATCGTGGTGAGTGCTTCCTGAAAGTTCAAATACTGATTTTCCGCCTTCAAAGTGATGACGGCTTACAATACCCGCATCATCAAATTGGTTAAGTACGCGGTATACAGTTGCAAGACCAATTTCTTCACCTAGATCCAAAAGAATTTTGTAAACATCTTCAGCACTGATGTGTTGGTTATCTGGAGATTGTAAAATCTCTAATATTTTAATACGCGGTAAAGTTACTTTTAAACCGGCTTTTTTAAGTTCCAAGTTATGATCAGTCATTAAATCTGTCTCAATTTTATTTGGTTATACTAGACATCTTGCAAAGATGTACACGACACATTAGCAACAAACAGGATAACGTGCCTAAGCGTTAAGTGCAAAGAACAATTGATTTATATTGCCTCTAAAGCTTAAAACGCTAACTGTTTGATAATTATTTAAACAGCTAGCGATATATGCAGTAAATTAGTCAGCTAATTCACTTAAACACATTTCTTCATATACTTGAGCAGACCATGCTTTAACACGTTGTTCTGTAAGCTCTGGTTGACGGTCTTCGTCGATACCCAAACCTACAAAGTGCTTATCATCAGCCATTCCTTTAGATGCTTCAAAGTCATAGCTTTCACTTGGCCAATGGCCCACAACAATAGCGCCACGTTCAGTAACAATATCGTTGATCATGCCCATTGCATCTAAAAAGTACTCAGCGTAATCTTCTTGGTCACCACAACCAAAAATAGCAACAAGTTTACCTTCAAAGTCTACTTCCTCAAGTTCTGGGAAAAAGTCATCCCAGTCACATTGAGCTTCACCGTAGTACCAAGTAGGGATACCGAATAAGATTAAATCAAATTCAGCAATCTCTTCTTTAGAGCTTTTTGCAATATCATGAACAGCCACTAGCTTTTTACCCAATTCTTTTTGGATCATTTTTGCTACGTGTTCTGTGTTACCTGTGTCACTTCCGAAAAAAATGCCTACACTTGCCATGGATTTAAAACCTTTTATGTATCAATAGCCAATCTTTCTTGTAAAATCGTTTCAATCAGCGCACTACGGCTAATATTTTGTGCATCTGCCATATCACTCAATGCTTGATATAACTGCGATGAAACTTTAAATTCAACACGCTTTAAACCGCGTGCTTTATCTCTTTTTATTTGATTACGTTTATTTACCTTTAACTGCATATCCCGAGAAAGGGGATTGGTTTTAGGTCTGCCTGGGCGTTTTTCGTATTCAAATAAATCGAGTGTAGTTCTATCTGTTTCTGACTTCGCCATGCTTAACCTACACCTGCGCCTTGCCAAAATACTTGAATAAGCCCTTTAGCAATAAAGCCTGAACAACCTAAAAAGAGCACGCCCCAAACAATGTATTGCCCGAACTTTGGCACATTGCCACTTTTTAGTACGTCTTTAATTGCCATGCCGATGAATATGAAAATACCGGCTAAGCCAAAATACAACCCTAGGGTATCAAATTCGTTAATTAACTGACTGACCATCAACGTATAACCTTTAAATTAAACGGCGCGTACTATAGCATATAAATATTCATATATTTAGTGCGCTGAATCAAAAACACGCGATTAAAATTGCTTTAAACCGCAGTTAAAAAGTCATTTATCGCTTTATTAACAGCAAGAGGCTTTTGAGCATGAAGCCAATGACCTGCGCCATGAATAATTTTAGCCTTGGTGTTTTTAAAGCGTGCTGTAATGGCAGTACGATGCTCGGGCAATATATAGTCAGAATCATTACCTTTAATGAAAAGAGTATCACATAAACAAGAATTGTTTTCATTAACATTGGACGTAATTGTCGAATATTTTTCATCAAGCACATTTAGGTTAAATCGCCATGCAAAATGACCTTCTTCATTTTTAGCGAGGCTTTTAAGTAAAAACTGTCGAACCCCCAGCTCTTCAATATAAGGCTGCATAATTGCATCAGCTTGCTTTCTATCGTCTATTGACTGCGTTGAAACTGCTTTTAATGCTTGTAATATTTTTGTGTGGCGAGCAGGGTAACTAACAGGTGCGATATCAAGTACAACCAATTTATTTACCAGTTCAGGGTGTGTTAGTGCTAATTCCATTGCGACTTTCCCACCCATAGAATGTCCAACTAAATGAGCTTTATCTATGTTTAAATGTGCTAATAACTCGACAATATCTTGAGCCATTGCAGGGTAGTTCATTTCATCACTATGAGGAGAAAGCCCGTGGTTGCGTAAATCAACGTTAATAACATTAAAGTGTTCACTTAATGGTTTTGCGATTACATTTAGGTTTTCTAATGATCCAAAAAGTCCGTGGATCAAGATAACATTAGGGCCTTGCCCTTGTTGCTTGTAATTTAACTGCATACACGCCTCCTGAAAATTTCGCCATAGTTTGCCGAGCATTGCTCTAAAAAGCAAAAAATACAGCGACTATTTATTAAATTGGGCTTTTGTTTGTTAAATCAACAACAATCAAGTAAATATTAATATGTTTACGGGAGTGCTTGTTGTAACTCGCATTTCTGATTGGTTTGGGTATAATCACACGGGAGAAAAAAATGTGACCCGTAATGACAGGAAGAACATGAAACAAATCGACATAGACGACGAGTTATATCAGTATATTGCAAGCAATACGCAAAGTATTGGTGAAAGTGCATCCACTATTTTACGTCGTTTATTAAATCTGAGCGGCGAAAAAATTCAAACCGCAAACGTAGAACTAACTCAAAATAATCAAACTGCGACTACGTCTACCGCCACATTAAAAAGCTCAGAGCTACCTGCTGCTGAGACTTCAAAAAAACAAACGCCTGTAGCTCACGCACCCGTGAAGCAAAAAAGCGATAATGTTTTTAATGTATTAAATAAAGAAGAGCTGGCAATGCAAAAGGGTGTTGTTGGGCGCTTTTTGTTTATTTTAAGTGCATTTTACCGCACACATAAAACTGATTTTTCGGCTGTGCTAGATATAAAAGGGCGTGACCGTGTTTACTTTGCTACTAGTAAAGAAGCCTTAGTAAATAGCGGTAGTAGTATGAACCCTAAAAACATAACTGATAGTGAATATTGGGTTATGACAAATTCTAATACAACGCGTAAAAAAATGATGCTTCATGAAGTTGCTCTTTGCCTTGGATATAGTGCAGAGCAAGCTGAAAAAATTCGCGATTACCTGTAAGGAAATATAATGGCTATTCACTCAGGCGCAGGCAAAACTGCTCCACAATCAGCACTGGTTAACGTACCTAAATTAGTATCTGCGTATTACTTAAACGAACCTGATCTTGAACAAAATCCAGAGCATTGTGTTGCTTTTGGTACATCAGGCCACCGTGGTTGTTCTTACGATGTTAAATTTAACGAGTCACACATTTTAGCAATTACTCAGGCTATTTGTGATTATAGAAAACAAAATGATATTTTTGGTCCGTTATTTTTAGGTAAAGACACACACGCACTGAGTGAGGCTGCATTTAATTCAGCTATTGAAGTTTTAGTTGCTAACGAAGTGCAAGTGATAACGCAAGAAAACGGTGACTTTACACCAACGCCAGTTATCAGCCACGCCATAGTTAGCCATAACAAGCTACACCCAAATGAGCTTGCAGACGGTATTGTTGTTACGCCTTCACATAACCCTCCTGAAGATGGTGGCTTTAAATACAACCCACCTAATGGCGGACCTGCTGATACCGACGTCACTAAGTGGATTGAAGACAGAGCAAATCAACTTTTATTAGAAGACTTGGTTGAAGTTGAGTTATTCCCATTCGCTAAAGCTTCACGTTCAGGCTTCATTCGCTACAAAGATTTAATGACTCCTTATATTGATGATTTAGCAAATATCGTTAATTTCAAAGCCATTAGCGATGCAGGTATCAAAATTGGTATTGATCCACTAGGTGGTTCAGGTATTAATTTTTGGCCTGTTATTGCTAAAAAATATAATTTAGATTTAACCGTCGTTAATGATGTTGTTGACCCACGTTTTGCTTTTATGCCACTTGATAAAGATGGCAAAATTCGTATGGATTGTTCATCACCTTATTCAATGGCAAACCTTATTGCATTAAAAGATGACTTTGATGTGTCTATTGGTAACGACCCTGACTACGATCGCCACGGTATTGTAACGCCAGATGGTTTAATGAATCCAAACCACTTTTTAGCAGTGGCAATTGATTACTTACTTAAACACCGTGATTGGAATGAAACAGTAGAGATTGGTAAAACACTGGTTTCTAGCTCTATGATCGATAAAGTAGCAGCGCGTAATAATCGTAAAGTAAAAGAAGTACCCGTAGGCTTTAAATGGTTTGTTGAAGGCTTAAGCAAAGGCAAGCTTGCATTTGGTGGCGAAGAAAGCGCAGGTGCTGCATTTTTACGTTTTGATGGCTCTGTATGGTGTACAGATAAAGACGGCTTTATTATGGGACTACTTGCTGCAGAAATACTTGCAGTAACAGGTAAAACTCCATCAGCGCTTTATAAAGAACTAGAACAAGAGTTTGGTTCTCCAATTTATAAACGCCTTGATGCACCGGCCTCAAGCGGCCAAAAGTCACGTTTAAAAGCATTGAGTGCTACTGATGTTAAAGCAGATACACTTGCTGGCGAACCTATTTTGCAAAAGCTGACTCATGCACCAGGCAACGATGCGGCAATTGGTGGTTTAAAAGTGGTCACTGAAAATGGCTGGTTTGCAGCGCGTCCATCAGGTACTGAAGATATTTATAAAATATACCTTGAATCATTTAAAGGTGAAGAGCATTTAGCGTTACTTGAAAAAGAAGCTAAAAAGCTTGTAGATTCAGTTATAAGCTAACTTAATCTAATAATTTTGAAACGGCTGATTTATTCAGCCGTTTTCGTTTCTATACCTTGTGTATTTATAAAAATATATGCATAAGAGTTTACTCTCACATTATTTTTAAAGGGCTTATTACATGTCAGCCAATCCATCTTACTTAAATGAATTAAAACAAACTGGCGATTTTTTAACGCTTAGCCGTAATAACGAATGGTATTTAGATGCAGGTGAGTTTGTTTTAGATAATGGGACTTGTGTAAATATACACGATACCGGTGTAATTGAGTTTCAACCTGCTGTTAAAACAAGCAAAGATGTAATTTATTCAAGCGCTGTACACGGTAACGAAACTGCGCCAATTGAAATTTGTGATGCGCTCATTAAACAAATTATAAAAGGTGAGCTAGTCCTTAAGCAGCGTGTTTTATTTATTTATGGTAATCCACAATCAATTAATATTGGCCTGCGTTTTGTAGAAGAAAACTTAAATAGATTATTTAATGGTTACCATACAGTTGAAGGTGTACCAATGAATAATGAACGAAACCGCGCTGCAAAGCTTGAGCAATACGTAAGTGACTTTTATGCCCGTGGCCAGCAAGGCAGTAGCCGATGTCATTACGACTTACACACTGCAATTAGAGGCTCTAAAAACGAAAAATTTGCTGTGTATCCATTTTTACATGGTAAGCCATGGAAAAAGTCACAGTTACAATTTTTATTGAGCTGTGGTGTAAATACCGTACTTATGATGAAATCTCCTGCAACAACGTTTAGCTATTATTCATCGTTTGTTCATGGTGCAGACTCGTTTACAGTAGAGCTGGGTCAAGTTAAGCTATTTGGCCAAAATGATATGACCCGCTTTGAAAAAACAAAGCAAACATTAACTGCATTAATTAGCCAAAATGAAGTTAAATACCCTGATTTTAATGCAAGTGAGTTTGAGTTATTTGCAGTGCACCGCACAATTAATAGAACGCAGGATGATTTTAGTTTCCCTTTTTCTGATGATGCTGAGAACTTTACTGGCTTTGCGAAAGGTGAACTACTTGCAACCGACGGTGATACAGCTATTTACGCTGACGTTGAAGGTGAGGCTATTATATTTCCAAATGCGAGCGTAGCATTAGGCCAAAGAGCACTGCTTACTGTTATTCCAATGGATATTGATAGCAATTTCGTCTAATTAAACTCATCAGACCACTACTGGCTTCAAGTTAACTATATGATTACTATTAATTAAAGTAACCGTATCGTTAACTTGCCACTTATTTAACCTGTATTTGCTTTTGTTTCGTCCCAGATGTGTTGAATAACACTTTACGTTAACGTAAAGTGTTGGCAGCTTTAATTAAAGATAGTGCAGATGTTGCAAAGTTTAACCAGCAACAATCACCCACAATAATAATTTAAAGGGGCACTGTTTTACCGACAACAAAAGAAGGTAGGTTATGAGTAATCCAAATAACGTATCGCTGAATATTAACCACGAGCTTGAATTTATTGATGGCCAAGCACTTAATATTCCAACCCTTAGTATTTTAACTGAGGACGGCGACATTCATCCTAGTGCAACCGCACCTGATATTTCAAAACATACCGCTATTAAGTTATATGAAACAATGCGTTTTATACGTTTGTTAGATGAACGTATGCAAGGCGCGCAGCGCCAAGGTCGTGTTAGTTTTTATATGCAATGCCTAGGCGAAGAAGCCGCAGTTACAGCCTCTGCTGCTGCTCTTGATCAAGACGATATGATCATGGCTCAATATCGTGAACAAGCTGCACTACATTATCGTGGTTTTACACTCGATCAATTTATGAACCAAATGTTCTCAAATGAATTGGATTTAGGTAAAGGTCGCCAAATGCCAATCCATTATGGCTCTAAAGCGCTAAACTACATGACGATTTCATCGCCACTGGGTACGCAAATACCACAGGCAACAGGTTATGCATATGGTCAAAAAATAAAGCATATCGACGCTAAAACAGGTGAGCTTGCAAGCACAATTGATAACGTGACTATTTGTTACTTTGGTGAAGGTGCTGCATCAGAAGGTGACTTTCATGCGGGCTTAAATATGGCGGCTGTTCACAAAGCGCCGGTTATATTTTTTGCACGTAATAACGGCTATGCCATATCTACCCCTGCTGATGAACAGTTTAAAGGCGATGGTATTGCGTCGCGTGGTGTGGGTTATGGCATTAAAACAATTCGTGTTGATGGCACAGATGCACTTGCTGTGTATGCGGCGACTAAAAAAGCACGCGAAATAGCCTCAACACAAGGTGAGCCTGTACTCATTGAATCGATTGCTTATCGTTTGGGTGCGCACTCGACGTCAGACGATCCCAGTGGTTATCGCTCTAAAGATGAAGAAGCAAATAATCAAATCTGTCCTATTGATAAATTTAGAAAATGGTTGGTCAAGCAAGACTGGTTAAACGAAGAAGACGATATAAAAGCAAAAGAGTCGATTCGTGAAGAAATTTTAGCAGCGCTTAAGCGTGCTGAAGTTGTTGCCAAGCCTGCTTTAGAAGAATTGGTATCTGACGTTTACGATACTCCAATTCCATTATTGCAACGCCAGTACGAGCAACTAAAAGAACATATAAAACAGCACCCAGATGCTTACCCAGTAACTGCAGGGAGAATTAAGTAATGGCTAAAATGAACATGCTCCACGCAATTAACTCTGCCCTCGATATTACGATGAACGAACACCCTCAAGCCTGTATTTTTGGTGAAGATGTTGGTTACTTCGGTGGTGTATTTAGAGCAACATCAGGCTTACAAGAAAAGTACGGTAAACATCGTGTTTTTAATACGCCTTTAACCGAGCAAGGTATTTTAGGTTTTGCTAATGGTTTAGCTGCTTTTGGTGCGCCTGCATTGGCAGAAATTCAATTTGCTGATTATATTTTCCCAGCGTTTGATCAAATAGTAAATGAAGCCGCTAAATTTCGTTATCGCAGTGGTAATGAATTTAATGTGGGTAACTTAACTATTCGTACACCTTATGGTGGCGGTATTGCTGGTGGCTTATACCACTCGCAATCACCCGAAGCGTATTTTGCGCATACACCGGGTTTGAAAGTAGTTGTACCGCGTAACCCTTATCAAGCTAAAGGTTTATTACGTGCATCAATTAAAGACGATAACCCTGTCATATTTTTTGAGCCTAAGCGTTTATATCGTGCATCAACAGGCGAAGTGCCAGAAGAAGATTATAGTATTGAATTAGGCACGGCTGAAGTAGTACAAGAGGGTAGTGATATTACGCTTTTAGCGTGGGGTGCTCAAATGGAGATTATTGAAGAGGCAGCACAGCAAGCAAGCGAGCAAGGTATAAGCTGTGAAGTAATAGATCTTCGTAGTATTTTACCATGGGATGTTGAAACGATTGCTAAATCGGTTATTAAAACCGGCCGTTTAATCGTGAGCCATGAAGCGCCTATAACTAATGGCTTTGGTGCCGAAATAGCAGCAACAATACAACAAGCGTGTTTCTTGCATTTAGAGTCGCCAATTTTACGTGTATGTGGTTTAGATACACCATACCCTTTGGCACTTGAAAAAGAATACGTACCGGATGCACTAAAAGTGTTGGCTGCAATTAAACAATCAATGGATTTTTAGGGGTTACCATGGCGAAAGATTTTATATTACCCGATATTGGTGAAGGCATTGTTGAATGCGAAGTTGTTGAGTGGCTAGTTCAAGAAGGCGATACCGTATCTGAGGATCAGCCAATTTGTGATGTGATGACAGACAAAGCATTAGTACAAATTCCGGCAGTGCATGATGGCATTATTACAAAGCTATATTATCAAAAAGGTGAAATTGCTAAAGTACATGCGCCTTTATTTGCTATGGATGTAACTGGTGATAGTACGAGTAATGAAGTAGTAGAAGAGCCAGTTCAAGCTGAAAATCAAACTAGTAACAATGCATCTGATGTAGTTGAAGACTTTATACTACCAGATATTGGTGAAGGTATTGTCGAATGTGAGATTGTTGATTGGTTAGTCGCAGAAGGCGATGAAATAGAAGAAGACCAAGCTGTTTGTGACGTAATGACCGACAAAGCATTAGTACAAATTCCGGCAAAATATACAGGCACAGTAAAAAAACTATATTACCAAAAAGGTGAAATAGCAAAAGTACATAGCCCGTTGTTTCAAATGACAATTGCAGGCAGTGCAGTAAAGCCAAATGTTGATATAAACCAAGCGGTCGTAAAAGCTCAAACTAATGCCGTCGCTGAAAAAGTTGCCTCTGTTAAAACTCAGCAAGCTGCAAAGGTTATCAATCAAAAAGCGGTTGCGTCGCCTGCAGTTCGTCGTAAAGCACGTGAGCTAGATGTTGATTTAACGTGCGTACCAGGTAGTGGAAAAAATGGACGTATTTACAAGCAAGATATTGAAGAGTTTGTAAAAGGCGAAGTGCCAAATACTATTGATACTTCACCGCTTAATAGCGATGCTTCTCAAAGTGCTGTACAAAACCAAACACAGAATCAAAGCGGTGGCGTACGAGTAGAGCAAATTAAAGGCATTAAAGCGGCCATGGCCAAGCAAATGGTGGCATCGGTTTCAACTATTCCGCACTTTACGTTTAGTGATGAAATAGACTTAACACAGCTTATAGCTTTGCGCAGCTCCTTAAAAGAGCAGTACAAAGCACAAGGCGTAAAGCTCACCATGATGCCATTTTTTGTAAAAGCACTCTCGCTAGCAATGAAAGAGTACCCTGTACTTAATTCAAAAGTGAATGATGATTGCTCAGAGCTCACCTATTATAACGATCATAATATTGGTATAGCGGTTGATTCAAAAATTGGCTTGTTAGTGCCTAATATTAAATCGTGCCAGAGTAAGAGTATTGTTGATGTGGCTAATGATTTAACACGCTTAACTCACTCAGCGCGAGAAGGGCGTGTTGCACCTGATGATTTAAAAGGTGGGACAATTAGTATCTCTAACATTGGTGCGATTGGCGGGACTATTGCGACCCCAATAATTAATAAACCAGAAGTAGCTATTGTTGCGCTTGGTAAACTACAGCATCTACCACGTTTTGACGAAAGTGGGCAGGTTGTGAGTAAAGCGATAATGCAAGTAAGTTGGTCTGGCGATCATCGTGTTATTGATGGCGGAACGATTGCTCGCTTTAATAACCTATGGAAATCGTACTTAGAAAACCCATCGGCAATGATGATGGCAATGAGTTAATAATATAATTGTTTAACTAGGGCGTGTTGATCTTTGATGGTTGAATTTACAGCAGTATGTTTGGTTTTTAGGCAAGGCAGAGCCTATGAAATGTGGTTACTCCCCATAAATAGGCGATAACGCAGCATAAATGCCAAACATGCGCTGCCCTTCGGGTTTTGCCTAGGGGCGATAAACTCTTTGTTGCTCGGTTTTTACTTAGCCCACTAGGTTACAAACCTCGCGCCGCGATTTAATCGCCCCTAGATTGAACAAATTTCAATCCGCAAAGGTCAACACGCCCTAATAAAAAACCAGCAATTTGCTGGTTTTTTGTTTTAAATGAGTTTGTTTTTATTTAAGATACAAGTGTTACTAAAAAGTAATAAAATTAACCCCGTTAGGGAATATAAAAAAACACTAAGGAACTGTTATGGAACATTATATGAACGCGCTGCGCAGCTACGCTGATTTCTCAGGGCGTAACCGCCGTAAAGCATTTTGGATGTTTTACTTAATCAACTTTTTAATTGCATTAGTATTGGGTGTGGTTGATGAGCTGACGGGTATAGCTGTGATTGGAACAATTTATAGTTTAGCACTGTTAATACCTCAATTAAGTGCTGGCGCACGTCGCCTTCATGATACTGGTCGTTCAGGCTGGTGGCAGCTGCTATGGTTAGTACCAATTATTGGTTGGATTGTTTTAATTGTATTTCTTGCACAAGATTCACATGAAGGTGAGAATGATTTTGGTCCAAATCCAAAAGAGCTAGCTGTAGAGCCAGCTTCTGTATAAGAAAAATAACTTAATTAAAAAGCCCAGCAATTGCTGAGCTTTTTTGTATATGGCAATTTTAACTTAAAAAGTAAAGGCCATAACCAACGGCCAAAGCAGGAATAGATGTATACACAGTCGCAATTACAGCCGCTTTGGGTGCCATTGCTATTGCTGGAAATAACGCATCACCATCGTTAGATATTGCATTAGCAGTTAATGCACTAAATGGAATAATACCTTGAATATAAAGCGTTGTAACAATTATTTGCGGGCCACAACCTGGTAAAAAACCAATCACTACAGCAATTAGCGGCGCTAAATAAGCGTAATGTGCAAACCAGTTTTTTAAATCAAGACCTGCTATATTTACTAAAATCTCAAACAACATAAACGATGCCACTACCCATGCGGTTACAAAGTGTGTGTCTTGAAGTACTTTAATAATTTTAGAAGGTGGATTACATTCATCGTCTTCTGAGGTTACTTCTTTATAGCTTTCACCTTTAGAAGAATACGCCCATATAGTGACAGTAAATAACGCCATTGCAGCACCAAAAATACTAATACTTGTGCCTGTGTATTTTCCAAATTGCTCAAAGTCGACATTAAATGCAATTAAAAAAGCAATAATGAGGCTTGGAATAATAGCGAACATCCAAACGGGTTTGCTTATTTTAATTATACGAGTTGGCAATACTTTAACTTGGTGTTTTTGTTCTTGCTTTGTTGGGCGTAAAAAGTCTTTTGCATGAAGGGCGTTTACTATAACACCACAAAGCGTGCCTACTACTAAGCCAATGGCCATTATGGTTAAACCTTCAGTAGGGCGAGTGGCAAGGAGTAAAAATGCGGCATCTCCCATTGTAGCTGTTAAAACAGCAACAATAGCCCCAAAACTTGCTTGGCCTTTTGTAAACTGGGTAACCACTATTATTGCACCACCACATCCAGGAAGGGCACCTAAAACGGCAGCAAAAAATATTTCTAATACCGGCGATTTAGCACTTAAATAACTAAGCTCTAATTGAGGTAAATGCTCTATGGCATAGTAATAAATTAATAATGTAGCAGCAACAAATACGCTAACTTGAAAAAAAGCATCACTTAGTGCTGTTATTGTAATTTCACGAAGTGATGGCACAGCTAAGCATACCAGTAAAAAAAGTGGTAATAATAAACGTTTATTTTGGCTAACAAAGCGTTTAGAAGCGGGCGTAATAAATCCTATTTGAGAGAGTAAAATCATACAGTGTTACCAATTAAATAAACTTAGTAACACTGTATATTTTAATTAAATGATAATCAATATCATTTGCATCTATTTAAATCGATTACTCTCTTTGAGTTTTTCGATGTTAAGCTTAATGCTACTTACGTTGAAATTCTGAGTTTGCATTCCACGTTGGCCATTGCTCTTGCTCCGAAATATCAAAACCTACTTTATAAAACAATTGTAAGTCTTGAACAGCACCCGATAAATCCCATTCGTCACGGTAACGATCACATGGTTGATGATAACAACCGCGAAGTACTAAACTCATGCGTTTACGGTAATTAGCTGTCTCTTCGTCAGCTGCGACTGTGCCGCCACCTGCGTACATGGCTGGAATCCCCATATTAGCAAATGCAAAGTGATCAGAGCGGTAATAGCCACCAGATGATGGTTTAGGATCGCCTGATATTGTTCTGCCTTGCTCTTTAGCTGCAGTTGCTAAAAACTCATCCATTTGTGACTTACCAATACCGACCACATTCATGTCTTTTACTTTGCCTAATAAATTTAAGCTATCCATGTTTATGTTAGCGACTGTTTTATTAGCTGCAATCACTGGGTTAGCTGCATAGTATTTAGAACCTAGTAAGCCTTGCTCTTCAGCAGTTACCGCTAAAAATGTCATTGAGCGGCTAGGATGCTTAGGTAATTTAGTAAAGGCTTCAGCTACTTCAATAAGCCCAGCTGTACCCGTTGCGTTGTCGTGAGCACCGTTGTAAATTTGATCGCCTTTACGTGTTTTATCTGTACCTAAGTGATCCCAATGCGCCGAGTAAATAACATGCTCATCTGGTTGCTCGCTTCCTGGTAACGTAGCGATAAAGTTATACGACACTGATTTTTTAATCGTATTTTTAACATTAACAGAAGCAGTTAAATCGCCCATATCAACATGGTAAGCACCTTTAGCTGCGTTTTCTTTCGCAGTATCGAAATCTAATCCTGCTTTAGTAAAAAGCTCTTTTGCTACGTCAGTTGTAACCCAGCCTTCAACAGCTACACGATCCATATTGTTGTTTTCTTTTTGAAAACCAAACTGCTCACCGCTCCAAGAGTTTTCAACTACTGACCATGGGTATGACGCAGGTGCTGTTTCATGAATAATAATTGCGCCAGCTGCACCTTGTCGACTTGCTTCTTCATATTTGTATGTCCAACGACCGTAATAAGTCATTGCGTCGCCAGTAAATAAAGCAGGGTCTTTTGTTGCAAAGCCCGGATCGTTAACCAGCATTACAACCGTTTTGCCCTTAACGTCTAACCCTTCGTAGTCATTCCAATTGTATTCAGGTGCATTAACGCCGTAGCCCACAAAAACAAGTTCAGAATTTTCTATGCCTTCTTGTGCGCTAATGCGGCTGCTACCCATAACCATATCTTTTTTATATTGATAGTCTTTACCACCAATACTAAGCACCATATTCGAATCAGCTTCTAAAGAAACCAATGGCACTTCTTGTAAGTAACTGTCGCCATTACCTGGTTTTAAACCTAAAGCTTTAAACTGCGCAGTTAAATAATCAAGCGTTAGCTTTTCGCCAGGTGATGAAGGAGCACGGCCACCAAACTCATCCGATGCGAGTACTTTTACATGTTTAGCTAGTTCATCAGCTTGAATACTGTTATAACCATTTGTTACATCAGTAGGGGTAATACTTGTTGTTGCGCAACCTGCTAAAACAGCAGTAGCGAGGAGTGTGAGAGAGAAATAATGTTTCATGTCAGCTCTTTTTTTGTTTTAAGTTGTGATTAGTATATTAACTTCTATTAAGTAGAACCAGTTTTTGCGGTAAACTTCTCGTAAATTATAGGCATAAATAGTTAAAGGTTTAAATGAAGCGTTTTACTCCCCCCGATCAGTGGCAAATCAGTAGTTTAGAAACAGGTGCATTTGCGCATTTGCGTGAGCTTTTTAAAGTTAACGAACTAACAGATTGGCCGGTGCCGCAGTGGTTTTCTCCATTTTTAACCGCTATTAATGCGAATAATATGCCTATTACTTTTAAAGATGATGCAAAAGTAGATTTTGGCGATCGTTATTACGAACAAGTAATTTTTGAAACGGGTGTTGTACCTACACGCAGTGAAAATTGGCATGACTTATTTGGTGGGTTTATATGGTGTTTATTTCCAAAAACCAAAGCGTTAATAAACCATAGACATGTGCAAGATATAGCTGAGCATGGACTGCAACAGCGTACTAAGCATCGTAATGCACTAACGCTTTTTGATGAGTGTGGTGTTGTATTAGCTATAAGTGAGAGTAAATGGCAGCAGTGGCTTTGCGATCACCAATGGAAAACTGCATTTGTTGAACACAAACATGAGTGGGGTAAAACAATAAAACCTTTTATGTTTGGTCATGCTAATTATGAAATGCTAACAAAGCCTTATATAGGTTTAACGGGTAAGGCGTTATTCGTTTGTGTACCTAATGAAATATTTTGTAAAGATTTAGTAACTCAATACCAGTACCTTGACCAAGCCCTTTATGAGATGATTAATACAGATAACTGCTTAGCCGATAACAAAAAGCTTTCACCACTGCCTTTATTAGGTGTTCCAGGCTGGCATGACGAAAACAAAGACGACTCTTTTTATAACAATACAGATTATTTTAGAGCGAAACGAAGGATGCGAACATGATAGAAGTTGCTGGGCTTAAAAAGAAATTTAAGCTAACTAAAGATCACAAAAAAAATAAAATAGACGACATCGATCCTCGTGAAGATAAAGACTACTTTCACTCAGTACGAGACGTTAGTTTTAGTTGCGCTAAAGGTGAGGTACTTGGATTGCTCGGCCCAAATGGTGCGGGTAAAACGACGACACTGAGAATGATTTCAACCGCGTTAAAGCCCGATGAAGGCTCAATAACGATTGCCGGAAACGATATTGTAAAAAAACCGCTACTGGGCCGTAAGTCTATTGGATTTTTATCAGGCTCTACGGGGTTGTATGGCCGCTTAACTGTAAAAGAAAACATAGAGTATTTTGCAAAGCTTCATGGCATGAACAAAAGCGATATAGCATCGCGTTGTGATGAGCTATTTACATTGCTAGATATGCATAAATTTGTAGATAAACGGGCAGAAAACCTTTCAACAGGTATGAAGCAAAAAGCAAATATAGCGCGTGCAGTTGTTCATCGCCCAGCAGTTGTGGTACTTGATGAGCCAACAACGGGCCTTGATATAATGACAACACAAACCGTTATTAAATTTATCAAAGGTTTAAAAGCGCAAGGGACGCCTGTTATTTTCTCAACCCATCATCTAGATGAAGTTGCACTTTTATGTGACCGTGTCGCTGTAATTAACGAAGGTATTAGCTGTTTTGACGGGACAGTAGAAGAATTTAAACAAGCAGGTAATAGTGATGAGCTTAATCAAGCGTTTATGAATATATTAACGGAGAAGCATGATGTTTGAGGTATTTAAAAAGGAATTAAGAGAGTTATTACGCGATAAAAAAACGCTATTATTTGTAGTCGCGCTCCCTGTTGCTATATTTCCGTTATTGTTTGCCGTAATGGCATTTATAAGCTCGCAAGCTGCAATGGACGCAGAACAAAAAGTAAATACATACGCTATTATTAACGGTGAATACGCACAAGAATTTACTGACAAAGTGTTTTATCACAAAAGTTTTGAGCTTTATAAAGGTGCTAAAATCTTTAATAACATTGAAGAGCTTAAAGCAGGCGTTATAGCTGGCGATATTGATATGGGTATTTATTTACCAAGCCATGCTGAGCAAACTTTAGATAGCGGTGAACAAAGCCAGTGGCAGGTTGTGTTTAACGATTCAAAATCTATCAACTTTTTATTCGAACGCGTTAAAGAGCTCGCAAAAGAATACAGTGACGTGATCCAAACTCAAAAGCTAATCAGTTTTGGTATTGAAGAGTCTGTACAAAAATCTATTCTTAACCCAATTGAAGTAATAAAAGTAGATACAGCCGATAAACGTGAAAATCTTGGCGAAAAAATTGGCGGGCTTTTACCTTACTTACTTATTCCATTAGTATTGATGGGGGCAACTTATCCCGCTATTGATTTAGGCGCTGGCGAAAAAGAACGCGGCACGTTAGAAACACTCCTACTTACACCTATTACGCGTACAGAGCTAGTGCTTGGTAAATTTATAACCTTGTTAACTACATCCATTGCCTCCACAACAATAACCGTCTTAAGTATGGGCTGCTGGATAGCACTGGCGCTCGCATTTGCCGATCTTGATTTTATTAAAGCCGCATTTAGTACATTAGCAGTTACCGATTTACTAATGATATTTGTACTATTACTACCTGTTGCAGCTATATTTTCGGCCTTAGCTCTGGCTATATCTATCTATGCTCGCACGTTTAAAGAAGCGCAAAATTATATGGCACCACTTAGTATGGGCGTATTTTTCCCGATTATTATTTCAATAATGCCAAATATGGAACTTACTGCTAAAACAGCATTCATTCCTGTTACAAACGTAGCATTAGCAATTAAAGAAATAGTAAAAGGGACTGTTGATTACACATTTGTAGGCTTAATATTTTTAGCCACTGCAATCATTGCTGCTGGACTATTGGCATTTTGTGTTAAGTGGTTTAACAGAGAAGATGTGCTATTTAGATAATGTACATAAAGGGTTTTAAGAATATATAAAAGGTAGCAATTGCTACCTTTTATACTTTGAAGCGATTAATAGTAAATACAGCTTATCCGTTAATTTTGTAAGCCAATATTTTCCCACTCATTCATTTAAAATTCACATAAGGTTTGCGCTCTAAATAAAACTAATGATTTAGTCTTTTTATTATAAAAATTATAACGATAACTAATTAGTTAGAGGGTCCAATTCTCCTTTTAATACTCTATACTAATAACAATAAAAATTTATGGTGATGATAAATGTTAAAAAGGAATATTTTTTTGAACGTGACAAAAAATAATAAATTAATGCTCGTTGCAACAATAATATTTGTTCTTATAGCTTTACCATCTCTGTATTTGTTCGATCAAAAAGTAAGAAGTGATGTGTATAATTCAGCTCAAATAGAATTAAAGCGTGAACTTGAAACAAAGAGCTATTCATTAAAAAAACATCTTAAAGACAGTGTTACCGCCATTCGCTTTTTAGATGCTACACCACCAATACAAGGCATTACCCGCGCTAAAGAAAATAAACTAATTGATCCTGTTCTTGGTACGCCAATAGATGTTTGGCAAGAGCGCTTAGCAAGTATTTTTACTGGTTTTATGCAGACCGATGACAGTATTTTGCAAGCTCGCTATATTATGCTCGAAGATGGTGGGCAAGAGATTGTTAGAGTTGACCGAAATCAACTTGGAGAGATTAATCGACTGCAAGGTCTGCAATTACAAAAAAAAGGTCAACGCGATTACATAATCAAAGCAAGCATGCTTGATAAGAAAAGTGTTTATATTTCTCCAATTAACTACAACCGTGAAAATGGCCAGATACAAGAACCTTATATAAGCACTTTTCGTGTTGCTAAGCCTGTTTTTGATGAAAATAATAAAATATTTGCAATATTAGTTACTAATTACTTTGCGGATAAATTACTTGAAGATTTAACAGTTGAATCTCCACAAGGGACGCAGGTTTACCTTATGAATAATGAAGGTGAATTTTTATATCATCCAAACCCTCAACTTCGATTCAGTTTTGAATTTAATAAAACTAAAACATGGTCTGAAGAATTCTCTACTGCAACCACCATGACAGAGCAAGGCACTTTACCAATAAGTAATTATCCAGTGGCTTACACTTTAAAAAAACGAATTTCGTTTGAGGGTGATATAGCCATGCTACCTTTAGAGCTTGGTGTAAGTGTTGATACAAAAACATTGTTTGCAAAGGTGAATGAGAGACGTCAAAACTTTATTGCAATGTTAGTGGTATTTTTTAGCATATTTTTAGTTATTGCTTTTTTATACCAACGCTTTATAAACCGTAAGCTGTTAATTAATTCTCTAAAAGAGCAAAACAATAAAGTAATAGAAAATTCTTTGGATGCTATTTTTACAATTGAGCAAAACGGCGAAATTGTTCACTTTAATAATACCGCTAAAGAGGTTTTTGGTAGTTCAATATCAGGCACTAATCCTGATTTTGTCTCGCTGTTTAATTTAAACGACGCAGACACTAATTGTATACAAGAGACCATTACAAACGGTTCAAAAATGCCGTTTGAAGCTATCTACACAGATGGTTATGGCAACAAACAATACTTTTCAATTACGCTTAGCAGTATTTTTGACGTATATAATAACCGTTATCAGGTAGCGGCTATTTTAAGAAATATTAGCTCATTAAAAAATACGCAATCAGAGCTCGAAGCGTTAAACAGTACTCTGGAGCTAAAGGTTTCACAAAGGACCATTGAACTAGAACGTGCAATTGACCAAGCATTAGCAGCAAGCCAAGCAAAAAGTGACTTTGTAGCAAATATCTCTCACGAAATACGCACACCAATGAATGGCGTACTAGGGATGCTTGAAATGCTCAAAGAAGATGGCTTAACCGATCAACAATACCATTATTTAAAACTAGCAAATAGCAGTGCTAATTCATTGATGAATCTGATTAACGATATTCTTGATTTTTCTAAAATAGAAGCAGGTAAGCTTGATATTGATAACCATACATTTGATGTTGTTACTGTATGTAGCGATATGATTAGCTCTTTAGCTTTACAGGGCCAACGCAAAGGTCTTGAAGTATTCTTAGATACTAAAGATGTAGTAGACAGAATGGTTATTGGCGACAGCCATCGACTTAAACAAATTTTAATTAACTTAGTTAATAATGCATTTAAATTTACCCACCGAGGTGAAGTAAGTTTAACTGTTGGCTCTAAGTACATAACTGACTCAAAATTATTAATGAGCTTTACAATAAAAGATACCGGAATTGGTATAGCGCCTGAAAACATAGACAAACTATTTGAAGTATTTACACAAGAAGATTCAAGCACGACACGCCACTTTGGTGGTACAGGCTTAGGTTTATCTATATGTAAAAAACTTGCTCAGTTAATGGGTGGTAATATTACGGTTATAAGTAAAAAGGGCGCGGGTAGTACCTTTACCGCAACGGTTGAGCTACACGTTGCACAAGAGAAAAAATTAAACACAGGTATAGAGCTTGCTACAAGTATCAACGTAGCTGCATTAATAGCGCGCGATAACGTTTATAAAAACGTATGCGACTTATTGTTATTAACCTGCA
Source organism: Pseudoalteromonas sp. SR44-2 (assembly GCF_014163745.1). NCBI lineage: Bacteria > Pseudomonadati > Pseudomonadota > Gammaproteobacteria > Alteromonadales > Pseudoalteromonadaceae > Pseudoalteromonas > Pseudoalteromonas sp. SR44-2. The sequence goes on from NZ_JACJDW010000003.1 coordinate 188,488, forward strand.
AAGTAAAAGCAGAAAACATTGTACGACTTGACTACTTTAGTGAGCACAAAGAGTTTGAAGCTGATTTATTATTAATTGATGATGAGCATCCTCAAATTGATGCGTTAATTGATTACTGTAAACAGTTTAATAAAAAGTATGTTTTAATTTTACGAGATATGGTTACAGATAAGCCAATCAAAACGGTATTACCTGAAGGCAGCCATATTTTAAATAAACCACTCACTCAAGATCAATTCAGCTATAAATTGGCCAGCTTATTTGGTGCTAGTAGTGACTGTATTATAGCGCCACCAAAAGGCTTGGAAGAGGAACAAGTAGAGCCTGACCTATCTGCGTATCATGTATTATTAGTTGACGATAATATGATAAACATTGAAGTAGCTAAGGCAATATTAAAACGTACTAAAGTAAAAATCACTTGTGCGTCAGACGGTATAGAAGCCTTAGAAGCACTGAGAGAAAACGAAGAGCAAGCTTTTGATGTTATATTAATGGATTGCCAAATGCCCAATTTAAATGGCTACGATACCACAAGTGAAATTAGAAATAGTAAGGCAGGGGTAGATTATACTCACATACCGATTATCGCTATGACAGCGAGTGCGATGGAAGGTGATAGAGAGCGTTGTTTAGCTGCTGGAATGAACGACTACATTACTAAACCAATTAAACCACAAACTTTAAAAGACAAGCTAATTACTTGGTTAAGTTAATCGTTTTGAAAATCAGCTGCTAAGCAGCTGATTTTTTTGGTTTGGTATTTGTTGACGTATTTAAAGGCGTGTTAAGAATAGCTATGTCTGCGCTATCGAGTATAAATTGTGTATCTGACCAATGTAGTAATTCTATCTTTCCATCTTGCTGCTCTACAAGCGCAGTACAGCTCTCAATCCAATCACCATCGTTACAGTACATAATACCGTCATCCACTTTAATTTTGGGATGGTGAATGTGTCCACAAATAATACCGTCTACGTTTTGTTTTTTAGCTTCATGAACTGCGGCATCTTCAAAGGCACTAATCGCTTCTCGAGCTTTGTGTACCCGAGCTTTTATCCACGATGCAAGCGAGTAGTAGTTACCACCAAATATTTTACGTATACGATTGGTCCAGCGATTTAAAAATAATAAAAAGTCGTATCCTGCATCCCCCGCAATACTAACAAGTTTGTTATAACGAGTCGCTGAATCAAAGTCGTCGCCGTGTATAAGTAAAAACCGTTTATTAGCTTTAGTGGTGTGAATAAACTGCTGGTGGATTTCAACACCAAATAATGTTTGATTTATATAGTTTCTAAACGCTTCATCATGATTACCGGGAATATAAATGACACGTGTACCGCTAGCTGCTTTTGTCTGTATGCAGTTTAATACTTCATAATGAGAAGGGTGCCAATAAAACTGTCGCTTCATCGACCATAAGTCAATAATATCACCCACTAAATAAAGTGTGTCGGATTCTACCGAGTTTAAAAAATCAAGTAAGTAATCAGCTTTACAATCTTTGTAACCTAAATGAACATCAGATATCCAAATGGCTGGATAATGTTGTTTTTTACGCAGTTGATTGTTTGTCATGCCCGTCATCCATAGTGTAATAATTAAACACTGTAGATAAATCTAATGACACTTATGAGACACTTTAGCGAAGCCTCCATGACAATTTATACCAAGGCACGTAATTAAATGATTTCTACAAAGCTAGGAAAGGTGAGTCATTGAGCAGCTATTATTACGCATTGCTATTAATCGAGCATAAAAAAGGCCGCATTTTAAATGCGGCCTTTTAGTCTATTTTGAGCGTGCGTGTTATTAACCTTTAACAGCCGCTTTAATTGCATCAATTGCAGTGTCAATATCAATCATTAGCTTTTCACCGGTGCGGCGGTTTTTAAGCTCAACTTTATTCTCGTCAAGGTTACGCTCACCAATCACCAGCGTAAATGGTACACCAATTAGCTCCATGTCATTAAACATAACACCAGGGCGCTCTTTACGGTCATCAAATAACACATCAAGACCTGCATCTTTTAAACCCTGGTAAAGGTTATTTGCAATATCAGGAATACGATGCGATTTGTGCATGTTCATTGGAACAATCGCTAAATCGAATGGCGCGATTGATTGTGGCCAAATGATCCCGTATTGATCGTTGTTTTGCTCAATAGCAGCAGCAACAATACGTGAAACACCAATACCGTAACAACCCATGGTCATGGTTTGGTTTTTACCACCTTCGTTTAATACTCCCGCTTTCATTGCTTCTGAGTATTTAGTGCCAAGTTGGAATATATGACCTACTTCAATACCGCGTTTTATTTGTAAAACGCCTTGGCCACATGGGCTCATATCGCCTTCAACAATATTACGAATATCAGCAACCTCGTAATCAGTTACGTCACGATCCCAGTTAATACCGCTGTAGTGCTCGTCGTCTTTATTAGCACCGGCAACAAAATCAGCAAGGATATTAGCGGCTCTATCCACTATAATAGGCATAGATAAGCCCACAGGGCCTAATGAGCCAGGTTTTGTACCAATAGCAGCAATAATATCTGCCTCTGTTGCCATTTCAAGCGGAGAGTCTACTATTGGGTGCTTTTCAGCTTTTAGTTCATTTAAATCATGATCGCCACGCAGTACAAGCGCCACTAAACCACGTACATCGTCTTCATCAGGCGTACCATAAACAATTAACGTTTTAACACCGCGATGAGGTTTTACACCGTAGTGTTTTTTAAGTTCATTAATTGTTTTAGCGTCAGGAGTTGGAAACGCTTTAAGCTCTTTTGATGCTTCAGGGCGTGGCTCGTTTGGCGCCAGTGCTTCTGCTTTTTCAATATTAGCTGCGTAATCACTGCCATCACTAAATGCAATTGCATCTTCGCCTGACTCAGCAAGTACGTGAAACTCGTGCGATAAGCTACCACCAATAGACCCCGTATCAGCAAGTACAGGGCGGTAATCAAGGCCTAAACGCTCAAAAATGTTACAGTATGCTTTGTGCATCGCTTGATAAGTCGCATCTAAACACTCTTCACTTAAGTGAAAAGAGTAGGCATCTTTCATTGTAAATTCACGAGCTCGCATCACACCAAAGCGAGGGCGGCGTTCGTCGCGTACTTTAGTTTGTACTTGATACAAAGTAACTGGTAATTGCTTGTAGCTGCTTATTTCTTTACGTACGAAATCAGTTATTACTTCTTCGTGTGTTGGGCCAAGTGCAAACGTACGGTTATGACGGTCTGTGAAGCGCATTAGTTCAGGACCAAATTCATTCCAACGGCCAGACTCTTCCCACAAATCAGCGGGTTGAATTACAGGCATTAGCATTTCAATAGCACCTGCTTTGTCCATCTCTTCACGTACAATGTTTTCTACTTTACGTAGCACACGTAAACCAGAGGGTAACCAAGTGTATAAACCCGAAGCGACGCGACGGATCATACCGGCTCTAAGCATTAACTGATGCGATACGATTTCAGCATCTGATGGCGTTTCTTTAAGTGTTGCGAGTATATATTGGCTTGTACGCATGTTTTTTCCGAAATAGAGTAATTATGTTCTTTTAATAGAGCTTAAGTTTAACAGCGGATGCTTTTACACTAAAGCGCTAAGTGAGTTATTTAGTTTTTTTCTATGTTTGTTACTACGTTATGCTCGCCATAGACTTGCCAGCGAATATTATAATTGTACAAAGTCATACCATAGCTTTGCTCGCCGTCTTTTTGTTTTTTATAGGCAGGGCGAGGATCTTGTATTAAAACATTAGCTATAAAATCATGTAAATCTGGGTATTGTGTTTGCGCATTAACAAACTCAATTGCCTGAGGGCTAAATTCAACCGTCATTTGTGTTTCTGGGCGTGTATCTGCAAAGCCAGCACTGGCGTCAAGCATTGCATCTGAATAGGGTAAGTACGGTTTAATATCGATAATGGGTGTGCCATCAAGTAAATCAATGCCAGCGAGTAATAAACTAAGTTGTCCGTTTTTATACTCGATACCTTCAAGTTTTACTGCGCTCATACCAATCGCGTTTGGTCTAAATGTAGCGCGGGTAGCAAATACACCTTTTCGCTCATTCCCACCTAAACGAGGTGGGCGCACCATGGCAGAATAACCTTTATCGGCCGTTTCATGAAAACGAAATAACAACCAAATATGAGTAAATTCATCTAAACCACGTACAAACTCTTCGCGATTAAAATCAGGTGCAAAAATAAGTTTTGCCTTGGCTTGTGGCACTAAACGAGGCTGCCTAGGTATAGCAAACTTTTGTTTATAAGGAGATTCAATGTGGCCAATAGCCGAAATGGTATAATCGCTCATAGTACTCGGGTACAAATAAAATAGAGCGCTATTCTACCTGCATTTAGTATTTATGGCATTAGTGTAAGTAAGTTTATTGCGTATACCAATTTTATTAAAAATATGATTATTCAAGCGCATTAAATAGCGCACTTACTTCGTTAAAAATTATTCATATAGACCATCTGGTTTAAAAATACTTATTAGACCGAGTGGTTTATATTAATGTATTTAAAAAGGACCTAAAACAAAAAAGGGCAAGCTAATAAGCTTACCCTTTTCAAGCATGTTAAAGATTAATTAAAACATGTATTGAACTGATACAGACGCTACATCCATGTCTGGATCAATATCGTCATCAAGTTTGTAGCGTTCGTACTCTAAACGAAATTGTACATTTGTTGTAAGTGCGTATTCAATACCCGCACCGTAAAATGCATCACCACCATCTGTAGACGCTGTTACGCCACCTACTGGTAAATCTTGTGTGTAATCTGCATCCCACTCAAGCCAACCGCCTTTTGCATATACAGAAAAGCTCTCTGTTATTGGGTAGCCCAAACGTGCGGCAAGCGATACGCCATCAATTTCAGCTTTGCTGTCTATATCACTTACTTCATCAAAGTTTTGATAAGCAAGTTCTAAGCTTAGGTATTCGTTAAACTGAGTACCAATATAGCCTTTAAGCATTTGTGCATCGTCGTCAAAGTCAGTGTCGTTGTCACTGTCTTCAAATTCAAAAGAATATTGACCGTAACCGATACCAGTATAAATACGTGGAGAATCGAAATCAGAAATGTCAGCGTGTGCTGCAGAGTTAAAACCCAGTGTTGCTAGTGCAATAGCTGAAAGAGAAAGTGTTTTAATCATTGAATAGCTCCTTTACAAAAAATAATCAAATGCTTGATTTCATTAATCAAACTTCAATTATCTACTTGCAGCGAGCGTGCCAATATTAAAATGGATTAAAAACACGCCATAATTAGTTCTTTTGTATTGGTTTTTACATTATTTAGCGTGTTTTATAATCAAAGTGAACTTTTGTGTAATCGTGTACTCTAAAATAAGTTGTATGTTTTACAGAGTATAGTGAGTTTTTTACCTAGCCTTACTTTATTTAAATTACTAATTAGACTTCATGAAGCAAGTTTTCAGTTTCAATTGCTATTTCTTTCATTTTTATAGCGTAATTTTCTAATTTAATGTCTTCATCGGTCACTGCTTTAAACGAAGGCACTTCTATTGGGTAGCCCGTTTCATCCATTGCAATAAAGCTGATAACACAATGGTTTGTTTCAACCATATTTTGTGTTTTTGGATCGCCACACCTAACTTGAATAAATATTTGCATGCTACTTCTACCCGTATGGGCAATTTTAGCTTCTACTTCGACTATTTGACCCACTAAAATAGGGCGTCTAAATTTAACACCCGCAACCGAAACAGTTACGCAGTAATGACCACTCCAACCTGCAGCGCACGCATAACCTGCTTGGTCGATCCATTTCATGACGGCCCCACCATGAACTTTACCACCAAAATTAACATCAGTAGGCTCTGCTAAAAAACGAAAAATAACTTTTGACGACGGCATAAATAACACTCTTATTATTAAAACTACTATTAGCATAACGTAAAAAAGGGGCCGAAGCCCCTGCAATTTAGGATATGTTTATAATTTATATGTAAAAAACGTAGTTATATAGCTATATAGCGCATAATTTAATTACATATTAGGATAATTTGGCCCACCTGCACCTTCAGGTGTTACCCATGTAATGTTTTGGCTTGGGTCTTTAATATCGCAGGTTTTACAGTGCACACAGTTTTGGGCATTAATAACAAACTCTTTATTGCCTGCAATTTCTTGTACTTCGTAAACGCCTGCTGGGCAATAACGTTGTGCGGGTTCATCAAATTTGACTAAATTTACATTAATAGGAATTGACGCATCTTTAAGCTTTAAATGACACGGCTGTGATTCTTCGTGGTTAGTATTTGATAAAAACACACTTGAGAGTTTATCAAAGCTAAGGTGTCCATCTGGTTTTGGATATGCAATTTTGTCAGCGGCGTTAGCATCAACAAGGGTAGAGTGATCGGGCGTATTATCTTTAAACGTAAAGGGTAAACCGCCATTAAAGATGTTTTGATCAAGCGTATTGTACGCACCACCTAAAAATTTACCGAGTTTGTGCATAGCAGGGCCAAAGTTACGAGATTGATATAACTCTTTATATGCCCACGATTGCTCAAACGCAGTTTGATAATGAGTTAAATCGGTATTTGCCAACTCATTTTGCAATGCTTCAAAAATAACTTCAGCGGCAACCATTCCCGATTTCATTGCAGTGTGATTACCTTTAATTTTTGCAAAATTAAGTGTTCCTGCATCGCATCCTACAAGTAGGCCACCTGCAAAATGCATTTTTGGTAATGAATGTAAGCCACCTTTAGCAATAGCACGCGCACCGTAAGCAATACGTTCAGCGCCTTCAAGCACGTTTTTAAATACAGGATGGTGCTTCATTCGCTGAAACTCATCAAACGGGCTCAAATGTGGGTTTGAGTAATTTAAATCAACAATTAAACCAACAACAACTTGATTGTTTTCACTGTGATACATAAATGCACCACCATTAGTATCGCCGCTAAGTGGCCAACCTGTACCATGAACTACCTTGCCAAGCTCATGTTTACTTTCATCTATTTGCCAGATTTCTTTAAAGCCTAAACCATAATGCTGCGGCGATGAATCTGCATCAAGTACAAACTCATTTATTAGTTGTTTACCTAAATGACCTCGGCAACCTTCGGCAAAAATAGTGTATTTTGCACGAAGCTCCATGCCTGGCATGTAACCGTCTTTTTCATTACCATCTTTGTCTACACCCATATCGCCAGTAATAATGCCTTTTACTGCTTCATCTTCAATTATTAAAGAGTGTGCGCTAAATCCTGGAAATATCTCTACGCCTAAGCTTTCAGCTTGCTCTGCAAGCCATCGACATACATTGCCCATAGATACAATATAGTTACCATCATTATGAAATGTTTTTGGTGTAGCAAAGTGGGGGATTGATGTTGCTTTTTGCTCGTTGTTAAACCAATAAATTTCATCGTTAGTTACTTTGGTTGTAACCGGTGCGCCAAGCTCTTGCCAATTAGGTAGTAGTTCATCCAAAGCTTTGGTTTCAAAAACAGCACCAGAGAGTACATGTGCTCCTACTTCAGAACCTTTTTCGACTACGCAAATCATGCACTCTTGTTGTTTTTCTTGTGCTAATTGCGCGAGTTTAATTGCACTTGAAAGCCCAGCAGGGCCTGCACCAACAATTACTACATCAAATTCCATGGTTTCACGTTCTACCATAATAACCTCTTTATCTATGACGGACTTATTTGAATGTTTACTACGCATTTAAATAAGGTGTACAGCCTATTTATAACCTTGCAAATTAAACGTTACAGACTGTGAATAGTTAAAGGTTATTTTAGGTTGACGTTTACGTCAACAGGAAGTAGTCTAATTTCATAAAATAAATAGGTTGACGTGCACGTTACCTTGTAGGTTTAAATAATTATGGAGTTCCTATGAAAGTTCTCGTACCAATAAAAAGAGTGATTGATTACAACGTAAAAGCACGCGTTAAAAGTGATAACAGCGACGTTGATTTAAACAACGTTAAAATGGCAATGAACCCGTTTTGTGAGATTGCTATAGAAGAAGCAATTCGCCTTAAAGAAGCCGGTACCGCCACTGAAGTGGTTGCTGTAACTATTGGTGCAAAAGCATCGCAAGAGCAATTACGCACAGCATTAGCATTGGGTGCTGACAAAGCCATTCACATCGAAACCGATGAAAAGCTCGAGTCACTTCATATTGCAAAACTACTCGCTAAAATTGTAGAGCAAGAAACACCTGAACTTGTCATTTTAGGTAAGCAGTCAATTGACTCAGATAATAATCAAACAGGTCAAATGCTTGCTGCATTAACTAATCGCGGGCAGGGTACATTTGCATCAAAAGTAGTTATTGAAAATGGCAAAGTAAACGTAACACGCGAAGTTGATGGCGGGCTGCAAACGGTAGCACTTAATTTACCGGCAGTTGTTACAACTGATTTACGCTTAAATGAGCCTCGCTATGCATCACTGCCAAATATTATGAAAGCCAAACGTAAGCCGCTTGAAGTAATAGCAGCAGATTCGCTTGGTGTTGATTTAACACCGCGTATGCAATTAATAAGTGTAGAAGAGCCAGCTAAACGCACCGCAGGAATTATTGTAGAAGACGTAGCGCAGCTTGTAGAAAAATTAAAAACAGAGGCAAAGGTGATTTAAATGAAAACACTCGTAATTGCAGAGCACGACAACGGTGCCTTAAAACCAGAAACCTCAAAAACTATTAACGCCGCAGTAAAAATGGGTTTTCCTATTGATGTACTAATTGCAGGTAACAACTTAAGCGCAATGAGCTCACAAGTGGCCAGCATTGATGGCGTAGCTAATGTTTTAGTTGCGGATAATAGCGTTTATGAACATCAGTTAGCTGAGAGCATGAGCGATTTAGTTTTATCAATTAGCGACAACTACAGCCACATTGTTGCAAGTGCTACTACAACGGGCAAAAACTTTATGCCACGTGTTGCTGCGCTATTAGATGTTGCGCAAATTTCTGAAATTATCGCAGTAGTGGACGCCGATACATTTAAACGCCCAATTTATGCAGGTAATGCAATCGCCACGGTTAAATCACTCGACAGTAAAAAAGTAATTACCGTACGTGCCAGTAGCTTTGATTTACAAGGTGAGCAATCAGCTGTTGCTATAACAAGCATTGATACAGTATCAGATTCACAATTAAGCAGCTTTGTAAGTGTTGAGCAAACCGAATCAGAACGCCCTGAGCTAACAGCAGCTAGTGTGGTCATATCGGGTGGTCGCGGTATGCAAAACGGCGAAAACTTTGCATTACTTAATGGTATTGCCGATAAACTAGGTGCAGCTATTGGTGCATCGCGTGCAGCAGTTGATGCAGGCTTTGTACCTAACGACATGCAAGTAGGGCAAACAGGTAAAATTGTAGCACCTAACTTATATATTGCAGTAGGTATTAGCGGTGCTATTCAGCATTTAGCCGGTATGAAAGACTCAAAAGTAATCGTCGCGATAAATAAAGACCCAGACGCACCTATTTTTCAGGTAGCTGACTACGGTTTAGTGGCTGATTTGTTTGAAGTACTGCCACAGTTAGAGAGCGCTTTATAGCCTTTAAATAAACAAACTTATTCTGGTTGAAAGCCGTGGTGCTCTTTGAGTGCTGCGGCTTTTTTATTCGGTAGATTAAAGACACAAAAAAACCAGCCAATTGGCCGGTTTTTAGTATTTATAAACATCTTACTAAATATTAGTAAGTTGCGCTGCCTTTAGTACGAGGGAAGGCAATAACGTCACGTACGTTGCCCATACCTGTTACATAAGCAACTAAGCGTTCAAAGCCTAAACCAAAGCCTGAGTGCGGCACGCTACCGTATTTACGTAAATCGCGGTACCAACTGTAATCTTCTTTGTTTAAGCCCATTTCTTCTAAGCGTGCATCAAGCACATCAAGGCGTTCTTCACGTTGTGAACCGCCAATGATCTCACCAATACCAGGTGCTACAACGTCCATTGCGGCAACGGTTTTACCGTCTTCGTTTTGGCGCATGTAGAATGCTTTAATATCACGTGGGTAGTTTTTAATAACTACCGGTGCTTTAAAGTGCTCTTCAGCTAAGTAACGCTCGTGCTCAGACTGTAAATCTACGCCCCATTCAACAGCGTACTCAAACTTTTTGCCACAGTTTTTAAGGATTTCTACAGCGTCTGTGTAGTCAACTTGTGCAAAGTCTTTATCTACAAATTCTTCTAAACGCGTAATTGCGGTTTTTTCTACACGTTGTGCAAAAAATTCCATGTCATCACGGCGCTCTTCAAGTACGGCTTTAAACACATACTTAAGCATGTTTTCAGCAAGTTTTGCTATGTCTTCTAAATCTGCAAACGCTACTTCAGGCTCTACCATCCAAAATTCTGCAAGGTGGCGAGATGTATTTGAATTCTCTGCGCGGAATGTAGGGCCAAATGTATAAATTTTTGACATTGCAGACGCGTAAGTTTCGCCATTTAACTGACCAGATACAGTAAGGAATGCTTCTTTGCCGAAGAAATCTTCGCTATAATCAACATCGCCTTTGTCTGTAAGTGGTAAGTTTTGCATATCAAGCGTTGATACACGGAACATCTCACCCGCGCCTTCACAGTCACTTGCCGTAATGATTGGCGTGCTGATCCAGTAAAAGCCTTGCTCGTGGTAAAAACGGTGAATAGCTTGTGCTAAACAGTTACGTACACGAGTTACCGCGCCAATCATATTTGTGCGAGGGCGAAGGTGAGCGTGCTCACGTAAGTACTCAATGCTGTGGCGCTTTGCCGACATTGGGTATGAATCTGGGTTTTCTACCCAACCTAACACAGTCACTGAGTTAGCTTGAATTTCGTAAGATTGACCTTGGCCAGCAGATTGTACTAAAACACCAGTAACCGACACAGAACAACCGGCTGTTAAGCTAGTAACTTCATCATAATTATTCAGTGAATTAGGAACTACCGCTTGAATAGGATCAAAACACGAACCGTCATGAACGGCTAAAAATGAAATTCCTGCTTTTGAATCGCGGCGAGTACGGATCCAGCCCTTAATTGTTACTTGGCTGTCTACCGCAACATTGCCTTTTAATAGCTCTGAAATCGCTAAATGGCTCATCTTCACTCCAATGATATAAGTTGCCTAACTATTTTATTTTAACAGTGCGCAGCACTCGGGCATAAATTGCACATAAACGGCGCTGCACTTGAACCCTGTATCTTACCTAGTAAAGTTGAATAAAAAAACTATTGTGGGCAACTCTTTAAAAGTTTTTATGCATGCGGTTTATTTTTAAACAGTTTTTAGAGTTTAATTGCTACTATTATGATTTGTTGCTCTTAAATTTAATGATTTTGTGGCATTATTAACAAACAAATCAAATTAATATTTATTCACACTTAAAAAATCGATGCTATGAAACAAGTTTTTATTTTACGAGGACTACCAGGAAGCGGTAAGTCTTACTACGCGCAAAGCCTTGCTGACGAATTAGGTGGAGTTGACGAAAGCCAATACCTAATCTGCTCAACTGATGATTACTTTATTAATGAGCAGGGCGAATATCATTTCGATAAATTTAAATTGTCGCAATTTCATAATTTAAATTTAGCGCGCTTTATAAATGCACTTGCTCAAGGTATGCCATTGGTAATTGTAGATAACACCAATATTAAAAAGTGGGAATTTATAGCTTACTCTCAAGCTGCTGTTGCTCTAGGTTATCAAGTAAAAGAAGTAATAGTGGGTGAAGTAAAAGACAAAGCTATGCAGCACCTATACGCTAAACGAAACTCACATAATGTGCCACTAAAAACAATAAGTAAAATGGCCTACATGTTTGAGTGGTGATTTGCGTTAATGTATTAATTTAAAAAAGCCCATACATATGGGCTTTTTTAGTTTTTAAGCTGTGCTAGTTAGCTTTTGTATAAACCGCTAGTGGGTGCGAGGTACTGAGTGATACATGCACTTCGTCGCCTGGGTTTACCACAACTTCATGGCTTACTCGGCTAGTTACAACCGTAGAGCACGCAAGTTTTACAGCGCACAAGCGGCTGCCACCTTCAAAACGTACCCAAATTACTTCGCCGTTATTGCCAACACTGCTTTGTACAAGTAACACATCGTCTGGTCGAAGTAGTACATCAACGTCGCCACTTTCACAGTCAACGCCATGAGCGGGCGCATTACCAATTGAGGTAGTGGCTTGTCCTTGGCTAAATTGGCCGCTAATAAAGCTGGCTTCACCTAAAAAGCGTGCCACAAAGCGATTGTTTGGGGTACTAAAACAGCGCTCGGGTGTATCGATTTGCTGAATTTCGCCGCCTTTAAGCACACCAACGCGGTCACCAACGGAGAGTGCTTCTTCTTGGTCGTGTGTTACCCAAATCGCCGGTACGCCAGCTGCTTTAAGTGCGTTTCTAATATCCCAACGAAGCATGTCTTTAAGGGCGGCATCTAAGTTTGAAAGCGGCTCATCAAGCAATACAAAATCAGGTTGGTGGGCAAGGGTGCGCGCAAGTGCAACACGTTGCTTTTGTCCGCCAGAAAGCGTAGCTGGTTTTTTATCTCTAAAATCGCTCAGTCCAAGTAGGTTTATCCAATACTCAGCAGGGGCTGTATCTTTTAATCTAAAGCAAATGTTTTGCTGTACGGTTAAGTGCGGAAATAACGCAAAATCTTGAAATACCATACCTACACTGCGTTTTTCAGGAGGTATTGTTAATTTGGGTGTAGCGCGCCATTTACCCGTGTTTATTTCGCCTTCGCTAATAGGTATAAGGCCAGCAAGGGCTTGTAAAATTGTACTTTTACCGCAACCTGTTGGCCCTACAAGCATAAGGATTTCGTTTTCACCCAGCGATAAGTTTAAATCGCTTACTACGCGGTTACTGCCATAATCTATAGACAACTGACTTACAGATAGCATTGTTTCTTAAATCCTTAATGTTCAAACTGGTTGCGTTTTTCGCCAGACATCATAATAGCTAACCCGCAGGCAGATATCACTACTAACAATAATCCAGGAATCGCGGCGCGACCAAAATAGCCCGCTTCGTATACACGCCATAAATAAGTAGAGAGGGTTTCAAACCCTGTTGGGCCAAGTAATAGCGTGGCTTCGAGTTCGCGCATTGACTCTAAAAACACCAGTGCTGCACCGGCAATAATACCGCGCATAGTTAAAGGTAGTGTTATGCGAGTAAATACTTCACGTGGGCTTGACCCTAATACGCGCGCAGACTTCACTAGGCTTGGATCTAAGTGTTCGGTGCTTGTTCTAACAGAGCCTACAGCAAGTGGTAAAAATCGCAGCATGTAAGCAATAATAAGCAATCCCAGTGTTTGATATAAAAACGGCAACTGCAAACCACCGTAAACAAGCGCTGTGCCCATTACTATACCCGGAATACCAAAACCAAAGTAAGTAACACGCTCCATTATACGACCCGCTTTTCCACTCAGTGCAGCATGTGCAACGGGGATAGCAACGATAACGGCTACAATTGCCGCAATACCCGATGCATACGTAGAGTTCCATGCAATATTAAAATCAAATGAGCTAAAACCATCGCGAGCTAACCAAAGCGAAAATATAGCCAAAGGCAAGCCAATAGCAAGCAGTAAAACAGGTGCAAACGTAACAAACATGGCACTTAATTGTACTTTACTTGGAAATAAAATTAACGGGCGCCCATGGCGCTCAGGTGCTGTTTTTATTTGTGATTCAACTAAAAGTAAAAAACCGACAATAACCATCAGTTGAAGTGAAAGCATGGCAGCTCGCCCTAACGCAAAGGCATTGTATTCAACATAAATTACGCGGGTAAAGGTATCTAAGCGCATCATTGCGGGCGTGCCAAAGTCTGATAACGTATAAAGCGCGACTAACAATGAGCCTGCTGCAATACCGTTAACTACGCGCGGTAATATAACTTTAAATATACTTTGCGTCATCGACATACCCAGCGTTCTTGCGGCATTAACCATGCTTGCGTCAAGGCTCAGTAGGGATGAGCGAGTTGTCATCATTACAAATGGGAAGGTATAAAGTGTCATTACAATGGCGGCACCTGTTAGGCCATACATTGATGGTGTTTCTATTCCTGTTAAGGTATTTATTTCGCCACCGGGGCCAAAAGCAGCATAGAGGGTAAACGCGCCAATATAACTGGGAATTGCCAGTGGGGCTGCAAATACAACCAACCAGAGCTTTTTAAATGGTAAATGCACATACGCGCTAATAAACGCCAGTGGCACACCAATTAAAATAGATCCGAGTACTGTTAAACCCATTAACGATAACGTGTTACCTAAAATTTGCAGATTGTGGGTGTCAAACACTGAGCTTGCATCGCTTGCAAGCACAATTAATACATAAACAGGGGTTAGCGCAACAAGCGCTGCAAGCAGCGCCATTGGATAAGAGGCAGGTATTTTCATTACAATACGCCGCTGCTTCGCATCAAATCTATAGTAGGGCGTAAATCAGCTAGCTGTGTTAAATCTACTTTAGGTGGAGAAATATTAGCAAGTGACGGTAAACCCTCAGGTTGGGTAATACCATTTACTAACGGAATTTCGTACGCTTCACTGGCTAAGTAACCCTGTACTTCTTTACTTAGTAAGTAACGCATAAAGTTAGTTGCAAGCGGATCGTCGTTAAGCGCTAATACACCTGATGCATTAACTAAACAGCCCGCATCATTTTGTGTAAATGCTAAATCTAGCTTGGCATCAGGCTTACCTGATTTTAAACGCAAAGTGTAATAGTGATTTGCAAAACCAATATCAACTTCACCGCGCTCAACGCCCATAACAACACCTAGCTCGCCGGCGTATGTTTTAGCACGTTTTTGAACCTTTTTAAGCCACTTAGCGGTTTTGTCATCGCCTTCTAAGATTCGCATTGCGGTTACAAACGATTGAAAAGAAGCGTAGGCGGGTGCCCAACCAATACTTAAATCGCTGTCGGCAATTTCCATAATACTTGTTGGAATTTGATCTTTAGTCAAACGCGACGTGTTATATGGCAATGTACGAATACGGCCAGTTACTGGTGCCCACTCTTTATATCTAAATTGTGGTTGTAACTGAGCAGATAAATCACCTGGGATAGGTTGTGCAAGGCCTGCATCGGTTACTAAACCAATTGCGCCTGAATCAACCGCCCAAAATAAATCAGCGCGGCGAACGCCAGCTTTAGCTTCTGCAACAATGGTATTTGCTAAAGCAGCAGTAGGACCTCGGCGAATGCCTAACTTAAAGTCTGGATTTTTTTTCTGGATTGCTTGTAATACGTTTTCATACAAACCACCTTCGCCTCGGCCTAAGTAAAGGGTTAACTCGCCTTTAAGCTTTGGTAAATCGTCAACAGAAACAGGGTTTGCTATATCAGCGGCTAGCGCACGAGAAATAGGCAGCGGCAATGAGCCAACCACCCCTAACGCAGCTAGGCCTTGAATAAAGGTCCTACGCTTCACTTAAAATACATCCTTACGAGCTTTTTCGGCTTTTTCTATTAAAACCTTAGCGCGGTCTAATTTTGTTTGCATATCACTGATCACATCGCGTACTTCGTCTACGCTTTTGCTGTTTGTAATGGCTTGTGGCAGTGTTACGTTAAAGTCTTTTTCCAGTACTTCAACTAGTTTTGCATCTTGTTCAATAAGAGTTCCTTCAACGCCTTCAAACAGGTGCAGATAAGTATCGTGAACAATTTCAGTTGCTTCGTCTCGTAAACGCTCAGCAAATTTAGCTACTACACGGTCTAATTTGTGCTTAATTTCATCAATTGTGGCACTTTGTGTCATTTGAGTTGTAGCGGTTGCTTTTACTGTGTCTAACAAGCCTTTTTGCTGGAATTTTGCAGCAAGCTTAACAGCCCCAAGGCCTTGCCACAAGGCTATGTTCATCGCTTTTTGCTGTTTACGAACTTCCTCAGCAGGCTCTTTATTATCAATGGCCATTTTTACGCCATAAAGGCCCTGCCAAATAGAAGCGTATACTGGTACAAAGTTAGTTTCTATTGCGCTGTGAAACTTAACTGATTCCCAATATTCAATTAAATCATCAGTTTTTACAGATTTTGCGCCTTTAGTATCGTAGTCGCTTACCATGGTATCAACTTTGCCTACCATCCATTCTACTTCTTCTGCGTAACTTTTAAGGTTAGCTTGAAGATGATTAACATGCTCGCCAATAGGGCCGTTAGCTAATACTGGTTGAGCCATAAACGCCGAGGCTAGTAAAAGGCTTGCACCTAAAGTTTTGGCTGGTTTAAATAGTAATTTCATAGCAAAGAAGTCCAAAAAGGTAATTGTAAATGATAGACATTATCATATAGCTAATGGTTAACGAGATCAATAACTACAAACTCGCTTAATAGATAAAAACACTAAATGTAGCGGTAGGTTACAGCAAATAGCGCTATAACCAGTATTAGGATTAGTTATTGAGACCGACTATTAAGCGTAATGCTTGCCTTTAATGGCATTATAAATGGCATCACACAGTGTTTTTATACTGGTGTCGTCACTTATATACGGTGGCATAAGGTAAATTAGTTTACCGAATGGGCGTATCCATACGCCTTGCTCTACAAAATAAGCTTGAATTTTAGCAACATCAACATTGCCAGCAGCCTCGTTTAGTTCAACAACACCTATTGCACCTAAAATACGCACATTGGCAACCGCATCTAGTTCACTGCATTTATTAAGTTGTTGTAGTTGGGTGTTTATTTGCTTTATTCGTTGTTGCCAGTTTTGTTCAAGTAACAAATCAATACTTGCGCAGGCCGCAGCACAGGCAAGCGGGTTGCCCATAAAAGTGGGGCCGTGCATTAAAACGCCTGCTTCACCTTCGCTTATGCCAATGGCTATTTTATCGCTAGTGATAGTGGCCGAGAGCGTCATTGAACCGCCAGTTAATGCTTTACCAATACACATTATATCGGGCTCTATATTGGCGTGCTCTACAGCAAATAATTTACCTGTACGGCCAAAGCCTGTGGCAATTTCGTCGCAAATTAGCAGTACGTTATATTGGGTGCATAATTTACGTACGCAGGCTAAATAATCAGGGTGATAAAAGTTCATACCACCTGCGTTTTGTACAATAGGCTCAATGATAAAGGCGGCTACTTGGCTGTGGTTTGCTTTAAAGTATTCTTCAAGCTCTTGGGCTTCAGTTTGGTTAAACTCGCTCCCAAATTGACTAACCGGTGCTGGCACAAATACGTGTTCAGGTAAAAAGCCTGAATATAAACTATGCATTGAGTTAACTGGGTCGCATACGCTCATGGCTGCAAAGGTGTCGCCATGGTAGCCCTTGTAAGGCGTCATTAATTTTTGTTTTGTTGTAATGCCTTGGCTTAACCAATACTGCAGCGCCATTTTAATCGCTACTTCAACACTTACCGAGCCGCTGTCGGCTAAAAACACTTTAGTTAAACTAGGCGGCGTTATATTTACTATTTTTTTGCACAGCTCTACTGCGCTGTTATGCGTAATACCGCCAAACATAATGTGGCTCATATTATTAATTTGCTCAATCATGGCGTTATTTATAACAGGATGGTTATAGCCATGTATTGCGCTCCACCACGAGGCCATACCATCGATTAATTGCTCACCAGTTTCTAGGTGAATAATGTTGTGATTAGCATGTGTAACGGGGTATACCGGAATTGGCTTAGTCATCGATGTATATGGGTGCCAAATGTGCTCACGATCAAAATCAAGGTCAATCGTATTCTTTTTAATCATATGTAAACTTTAACTTGGTGGACTTCGTTGACAATGGTACTTCAACTCGTAGACTAAGCCAATATCACCGTTATGAAAAAAATAAGAGAGTATTATGGAACTTGCACCTGTTCGTCACGATTGGACCCACGCTGAAGTTAAAGCATTATTTGAAATGCCATTTAACGATTTACTTTTTAAAGCCGCATCGGTTCACCGTGCTAACTTCAACCCAAATGAAGTGCAAATTTCTACGCTGTTATCCATTAAAACAGGCGCTTGTCCAGAAGACTGTAAGTACTGCCCGCAGTCGGGGCATTACCGAACAAATTTAGAACGCGAACGCTTAATAGAAGTAGAAAAAGTAGTAGAGCAAGCACGCCTTGCAAAACAAAAAGGCGCTACCCGTTTTTGTATGGGGGCTGCATGGTCAGATCCAAAAGACAGAGATATGCCATACATTTCGCAAATGGTTAAAGAAGTAAAAGAGCTAGGGTTAGAAACCTGTATGACGCTGGGTAAACTCACAAACGAAAAAGCTCATGAACTTAGAGACGCAGGGCTTGATTACTACAATCATAACCTTGATACGTCACCTGAGTATTACGAGCAAATTATATCAACCCGTACTTTTCAAGATAGGTTAAATACCATTGACCACGTACGCGATGCCGGTATGAAAGTATGCTCAGGCGGAATAGTTGGTATGGGCGAGCAAGCAAGCGACCGTTTTGGACTACTTATGCAACTAGCTAATTTGCCACAACAGCCAGAAAGCGTGCCTATTAATATGCTCGTTAAAGTTAAAGGCACACCGCTTGAAAACGTAGACGATTTAGATCACTTTGAATTTATACGTACCATAGCAACAGCACGTATTATGATGCCACACAGTTATGTACGTTTATCGGCAGGGCGCAACGCCATGAACGAGCAAATGCAATCGATGTGCTTTTTTGCAGGCGCTAACTCAATATTTTATGGTGATAAACTACTTACCACCGAAAACCCAGACGCTGATGCCGATATGAACCTAATTAAAAAACTAGGCATGAACCCAGAAAAACGTCACGACTATTCAGACGAAGCAGTAGAAGCCTCGCTTTCATCGCAAGTAGCCGACAAAGCAACCTCTGAATTGTTTTACGAAGCGTAGGCTTATATCAATGCCTTTTGATTTTATAAATACGCATCTGCAGGCTCGCCAGCAAGATGCACTGCTTCGTAAACGCCACGTAGTACAACATGCAACAGCGCGCACCATAACGGTTAATAATAAAACCTATCTTAATTTTGCCAGTAACGATTACTTAGGTTTTGGTGATGTGGCTGTTAACCTTAATGACTCCCACGCATTAGGGAGTCACAGCTCAGCATTGGTTACGGGTTATCAGGCTCAGCAAAAAGCGCTTGAACAATACTTATGTGAGCAATTTGGTTATGGCGCAGCAATGCTATTTAACTCAGGGTTTAGCGCTAATAGCAGCGTAATTAAAGCATTGTTTCAAGATAAAGCGGCTGCACAAAACAGCGCTATTTTTCAAGATAAGTTAAATCATGCAAGTTTGATTGACGGGGCTATGCACTCAAACGCGGCATTAGTGCGTTTTAATCACAACGACATGAATCACTTACGTTCACGGCTCGAAAAATCAAAAGCGCAAAACAAGCTAATTATAAGCGAAGGTGTGTTTTCGATGGATGGCGATACCGCGCCTCTTAAAGAATTACTCGCACTTGCAAAACAGCACAACGCATGGCTAATGATTGACGACGCACACGGCTTTGGTGCATTAGGTAAAACCGGTTTGGGTAGTTGCGAAGCGTTTATTACTCAAACGCTGCCAGATATATTAGTCATTACCTTTGGTAAAGCAGTGGCTAGTAGTGGCGCGTGTGTATTGGGCAGTAAACAGTTTATTGATTACATGCTGCAATTTAATCGCGATTACACGTATTCAACCGCTATGTCGCCGCTTATGGCAAGCCACACACTTGCGCGTATTAAAAGCATAAAAACAGCTGATGATAAACGCGATAAGCTAAATGCCAATATTGCATTATTTAAGCAACTCGCTAAAACCCATAATATTGCAGTAATGAAATCAAACACAGCCATACAGCCCATTGTATTAGGCTGTGCTGAGCAAACGTTGCAAGCAGCAGATAAACTTAAACAACAGGGTATTTGGCTCACTGCAATTAGGCCGCCGACGGTTGCACATAATACCTCACGTTTACGCATTACTTTAACCGCCGCACATACCGAGCAAGACATAACGCACTTAGTTAAGCATTTAGTAGGTGCAATAGCATGACTGCTCAGCCAGTATTAAAAACAGACCTAGTGCAAACACAACCTGTAAAACCGTGCCTAGTGAGTAGCGATTTAAATGACGAGTTAAATAGAGAATCAAATCGAGAGCTAAACAAGGAGCTTAAAAAGTCCACCAAAAGTAAGTTTTCAAAGGCGGCGGCGAGTTATAACACCCATGCAAATGTACAAAAACAGGCAGCAAGCGATCTATTTTCACTCATAAAACCAGGCTCTAATAAAAATAAGCTTTGTGTTGATTTAGGCGCAGGGCCACTTGTTAATACACTTACCTTACAAAGCGTATTTGAAAGCGTTGTGGCAATGGATTTGAGCTTAAACATGTTGCAAAGTAGTGATTTAACCACACCTAAAATATGCGCCGATATGGATAACTTACCGCTACAAGCAAACAGTGTTGATATAATTTACAGTAACTTTGCAGTGCAGTGGTCTGCTAATTTTTCGGCTTTAATGCAGTCACTTTACAACATATTAAAACCAGACGGGCAGGCGTACATAAGCACTGTGGTAAAGGGTTCACTAAACGAAATAAAAACGGCCTTTGCCGCGCTTGATTCTAACAGCCATATAAATACCTTTAATAGTGAACTGCTTATAAACCAATCAGTCCAAAATGCGGGCTTTATTATTAATAGTGCTAAAAAACGTATTTACACCGATGAATACACAACACCTTTAAAAGCTATTGCCTCAATTAAGGCTATTGGTGCAACAACGCAAAATCATACCAATACGCGCCAAGGCTTACTTACCAAATCGGCGCTACAAAAAGTATGCAGTGCGTATCCGCTTATAAATAATAAAGCATGTGTGTCTTATCATGTGGTGCTGTTATCATTAAAAAAAAGCCATTAGAAAAAAGCGATTAATTGCTTAAGTTAAAACTTAAACCAAAGTTAGATTCAGATCATAAGGCAACGCATGAAAGAATTTTTTATAACAGGCACCGACACCGATGCCGGAAAAACCCACGTTACCAGTTTGCTATTAAAGTTACTTGCCCAACACAAAAAACAAGCCATTGGCTTTAAACCCCTTGCTGCTGGCTGCGAAATGGCATTCGATCAACTAGTAAACGCCGATGCCCTTATACTAATGGAAAGCGCAACCGTCAGCGCTAAATACGACGTAGTAAATCCGTTTGCGTTTGCACCGCCTATTGCGCCGCACATAGCAGCGGAGAAAGTTGGGGTGAGTATTACTGTAGATAAACTATGTGATGCTTATAAAAACGTAAAACAACAGGGCGCTGATATTATCCTTACCGAAGGTGCTGGTGGTTGGGCATTACCTATTAATAAAAACGATTATTTATACGACTGGGTTAAAGCAGAAAAAATGCCGGTAATACTCGTTGTTGGTATGAAGCTAGGTTGCTTAAATCATGCATTACTAACCGCTGCGCATATGCAAAGTATGGGAATAAACTGCGTTGGCTGGATTGCAAACCAAGTAGATAAAAACATGGACGAGTACCAAGCAAACCTTGATTCACTTAAAGCACGTTTACCGTTTCCAATACTTGCTATAAGCCCATACAGCGAGCAAACTCCTAAGTTACAAATATACAAAAGCTTGCTTAGTGCGTTATCTATAAATACTTAAGTGGTTTAAAAATATTTACTTTTTTAGGTAAATCTTGAAATAGTCAGCCTTAGTACACATATAAAAGTTTATAAATACATAGCTTGCTTAAAGACAATGTTACTAAGGACATAACGACTATATGACGCCCCCATTTATTGAAAACTACGCCCCAGATGCGCACGTAAGCGCTGAGCCAAAAGCACTAAACTATGGCTTACCTAAAAAACGCGTAGGTATAATAGGTGGAGGCACAGCTGGCGCCACAATAGCCATTAGACTTGCTGCGTTAGGGCTAGAAACTTATGTGCTTGAAAAGAAAAAGTCGTTAATTGATGGCCCTCCAATGTGCCATTTGCATGCGGGTGGCAACTTATATCGTGAAATACCCGACGAAGACTGCATAGATTTACTCAAGCAATGTATAGATATTGCGCGCCTTTATCCTTACACCATCGATGTTCGCCCCACAGTATTTGCAGTGCCTAAGCGCGATGACGACTCACCGGAAGATTTATTTCCGCGTTTAAATAAATTAGTAAAAGCCTACAGCGAGCTTGTAGAGCAAGATAGCGCTAATAAAGTGTTAGGCGAGCCAGAGGATTATTATCAGTTATATAGTTATGAGCAAATGCTAAAGCTTGCTAAGCAAAAACAAGTAGCCAAGCCCACGTCGTTAGATGAGTGGATGATACCCGTGGCTAAGCATTTAGATTTAGATAAGCTAAAGTTTCCGCTAATTGTTGCACAAGAATATGGCTGGAATATTTTTCGTTTATCGGCCAGTGCACAACTCGCCCTTGCACAGTACAAACACGCTCACGTTTTAACAAGCACCAGTGTTAAAAATGTATCGCCAGTTATAAATACCAATAATGATAAGCAAACACTTAAGTGGCGCATTGGGTATCAATCAGAGCCAAGCCTTGATGAACAACCTGATACTTCAACCAATACACAAGCCGATTCACAAACCATTGAGGTAGATTACCTAATTAATGCGTGTGGTTTTCAAACCGGGATTATTGACGACCTCGTTGGGGTAGATGTAAAACGCATGGTCGAATTTAAAGCCTCTTACATTACTCATTGGCAAGGTGCTGGTGGGCAAATACCCGAAATAATTATTTATGGTAACCGTGGCACGCCAGAGGGCATGGCGCAACTAACGCCTTACCCTAACGGGTATTTTCAAATACATGGCATGACTAACAACATTACATTGTTTAATGATGGCTTAGCTGATGCAACGTCAATGAGCGCACAGCCTAAACTTCCCAATAAATACCTGCATTATATTAAAGATGGCTGGGATGAAGCTGCATTGCAAACACGTACCCAAACAGCAATTGATTATGTAGCCGAGTTTGTCCCTGCGTTTAAAACTGCTAATAAACAAAATAATGCCTTATATGGCGGGCAACAAATCCCGGGTGAGGACGACACCTTGCGCGTAGCCGATGTAAGTTTATATTCGCACATTAGTTACGCACGGGCCGAAAATGTTAAAGCATCGTCAACGTTAATAGCGGCGGATCAAATAGTGGATGAGTTTATAAAATTAGGAATAATAAGTAGCGATCCTGCTGTAAATCATCACCGCAGTACCCACCAATGGTCGTACCTTAAACATAATAGCAGCGAAAAAATTGACGAAGTTGCACGCATATTGGCACACGAGCGTGGTTTTCCGATTGATATGGCAGAGCTAAGTCATAGCTTGTAATAAGCTGATTTATAAAGAAACTTCATATTTAAATTTGCTGTAAAACTCTTCCTAAAAAAATTATCAATAAACACATAAATAACACTTGTGTTATGACATAGTTTGTCACAGAATAGCGGCAACGTTATGACATAGTGTGTCATAACGCAGTGATTGCTTTAACCTAATTTAATTTTATGTTCGGTGATCAAACCTATTTTTGTGAGGACAATATGAAACGTATATTTTTGTTTTTATTAACTAACCTAGCGGTTATGTTGGTATTAGGTGTAGTGCTTTCAATAATAATGAGTGCGCTGGGCTTAAGCCATCGTAGCCTAGGCGGAATTTTACTTATAGCCACCGTATTTGGTTTTGGTGGATCGTTTATTTCGTTATTTATGTCGAAATGGATCGCTAAAAAATCAACAGGTGCGCATGTAATTACGCAGCCTCAAAACGAAACCGAACATTGGCTTGTACAAACGGTATCTGCGCAAGCACAAAAAGCAGGTATTAAAATGCCCGAAGTGGCTATTTACGACAGCCCAGAAATGAACGCGTTTGCAACGGGTCCAAGTAAAAACAACTCGTTAGTGGCAGTAAGCACAGGCTTAATGCACAACATGACCAAAGATCAAGCCGAAGCCGTACTTGCCCACGAAGTATCGCACGTGGCTAACGGCGACATGGTAACGCTTACGCTAATACAAGGCGTGGTAAACACCTTTGTAATATTTGCCGCAAAAGTACTGGCAGGCATTGTAGATAACTTTATTAATAGCGATGAAGAAGAGGGCGGCAGTAGCTGGACATACTTCTTATTCGACATGTTATTCCAAGTATTATTTGGCGTGCTAGCAAGCATAGTGGTTGCTAGTTACAGTCGTAAGCGTGAGTTTGCAGCCGACAGCGGCGCAGCAAAACTAGTTGGTGCTGACAAAATGCGATCAGCCCTTGAGCGATTAAAGCAAAACCACCCGTCGCAATTACAAGGCTCTATGATGGCCTTTGGTATTGCAAGTGGCAAAGGTGTTGCTGAATTGTTTTCATCGCACCCACCGCTTGATGCGCGAATCGACGCACTACGTAAGTAACGTTTAAATATTACTTACTACATAACCCTAAGCCTGCATTAGCAGGCTTTTTTATGTGTAATATTTTTGTATCGAGAAATAATAATTACTGAGAAAGAATAATTTCAGTAATACCTTTGGCAGATAGTATTTCAATCCAGTAGCCGTCAGGGTCTTTAATAAATGCTAAGCCTTTCATTGAGCCATCATCTGGTTTTTTAACAAACTCAACATCGTATTTTGCAAAGCGCTCACAGGCTTCGTAAACATCCGGTACGCTAATACCAATATGGCCAAAGCCTTTTGGTTCTTGGTTACCACTGTGGTATCCCTCAAAGCTGTCGTCGGTTTCGGTGCCCCAGTTATGGGTAAGCTCAATTAGCGCAGGGCGACGAAACACCCATTCTGCTTTAGTTTTATCATCACCTTGTGGTAATTCTTGCTCGTAGCCTAAAAAGTAAAGCGTAAACTTCATACCAGGAAAATCATACTTACCTAACAGCTTCATACCTAATACATTTTGGTAAAATTCAAGCGACGGCTTTGGATCTTTAATACGTAACATAGTTTGTTGCATAACAAAGCCCTGAGTGGCCTGTTCAACTTGTTCTGGAGATTCGTTATAGTTAGACATGGTGATCCTTTCAAAAATGATAAAGCGAAAATAAAGATATAATGCTTAAACCATCATAATCAACCGTAGTTTAAATTTAAACTGTCTAGGTCAAATCATATAATAAAAACAAGGAATTTTATGCCTATTACAATAACCACAGGCACAATTGATGATGTAACCGCAGTGAGTGAATATATCCCTGAACTGCTAACAACCATTGATAGTGACACTTTACGTAACCGTTTAGAAAACAAAAAAGCATTGATATTAGTAGCACATAAAGAAGATACATTAGTTGGTTTTAAAATTGGCTATGAGCTATCTAATACACAATTTTATAGTTGGCTTGGTGGAGTGCATTTTAACTATCGTAGATTAGGTGTTGCTAAAAAATTACTTGTTCAACAAGAAAAGTGGGCTTATGAACAAAGCTTTACCAATATACATGTTAAATCGATGAACCGGTTTCCTCAAATGCTGACTATGCTCATCACTAATGGTTATCACGTTTGTGGCTACGTTGATAAACAAAGCACAGAGCTAAGTAAAATTAAGTTTGTAAAACAACTAACAAAGTAAATGCAGGCACTTTATTCATCGTTATTTAACTTAGCGCCATGTAGGGTTATAAGTAAAAGCTAATTACCACCTTTAATAGCAAGGAACCACTATGTTTTATGATGATATTCAGGGGTTATTACGTGTACTTACAATAGGCGTACTGGGTTATATCGCACTGGTGTTTTGGCTTCGCGTATCGGGTAAACGTACGCTTTCAAAGTGGAACGTGTTCGACTTTATAGTCACCATTGCGCTGGGCTCTATTTTAGCCTCGGTGATTATTTCAAAAAGTGTTCCGCTGTTTGAGGGCATACTTGCCTTTGTAGTATTAATAGGGCTGCAATATATTATTACGTGGCTTAGTGTGCGCTCGTCAAAATTTGCAGCGCTTATAAAAGCAGAGCCTACGCTGTTACTGAGTGATGGTGAATACTGCACGGCTGCACTTAGATCACAGCGCGTAACAAAGTCAGAAATTCGCGCAGCTATACGTGGCGCTGGTATATTAGCCATAGAAGATGTAGCCGCAGTAGTGCTAGAAACCGATGGCAGTTTTAGTGTACTTAAGCAAAATAATAGCGGGTTAAAAACCGCGTTAAGTGATGTAAGCGGACATTAAATTAATACGCTAGTACTTATATTAATTAAGGCAGGTATATTACCTGCCTTAATTTGTATTAAAGCCTAATTTATTTAGCGTGCTGCTCTAATAAACTAAAGGTAGGTAAGCGCCATTTAAAGCGTATTGATGCCATCCGTATTAAATAGCCTGCAACAAGGCTTACAATAATGCTTATGTTGTCGTCAATATTGTAATGGTGCAATGCTAAGTATAAACAGGCAACAAGTAACGACACACTCGCGTATAGCTCGTTATGTAATACAAGCGGCGCTTGGCGACATATTAAATCACGCAGTAAGCCACCAAAAACACCCGTTACAACCGCAGCCACTACACAAATACCGTAATGCAGGCCCATATTTAGCCCGACTTGGCAGCCAATAATACTAAAAGCTGCAAGCCCCAGCGCGTCTAAGCGCATAAATATGCCTTTAAATTTAACTACCCATTTAGCCAGCCACGTAGTGACAATACCGGCAATACAGGTAATTAATAAATACTCTGGGTGTTGTACCCACGTAAGCGGGTAATTGCCTAGTAATATATCTCGCACGCTACCACCGCCAATTGCCGTGGCGCTGGCTACTAGCACTACGCCAAACCAATCCATTTTCATTCGTCCTGCGCTAAGTGCGCCGGTCATGGCTTCTGCGGTAATACCAATAATATAAACAATCGTTAATAGCATGAGATAATCACTTAAAATACGTGCGTAAAAATAAGGTGTGGATTGTATAGATAAATTAAGTAAATAACGAATGAAAAATCGTACTAAAAACGGTTAATTTAGATAGAAATAACTAATAACAAAACCGAGTGTAAACAAGCTGTTAAGCTGGTGGGTGAGTGCGTAATGGTTGATGTGAATTAAAGGACATTTGGCCGTAAATTATAAATAAAATAAGTTGAGGTTTAGTTGTTTTTAGAGCGTTTATTTTTGAGTTTATTTTATTAGGTAAAGCGTAAAAAATTAACGCAATATGAATATTTGGTTGCATGGTTTTAATTTAGGAACGTATAATAACAAGTGTTAACTAAATGGAATTTGCGTAAAACGCAGCTTAAGCAGAGCAGGTGTATACATGAACAAAGGATTGTTAAAGACGTGGAAAACCGACAAAGGTTTTGGTTTTATTAAATCAGACACCCTAGAACACGACACATTTATACACATATCAGCGCTCAAACACATGAGCCGCAAGCCAAAAGTTGGCGACACCATTTACTTTGAAGTTGCTACGCAGCCCGACGGTAAAACCAAAGCAATTAACTGCCGTATAGAAGGCGTTGCAGAGCTTAAAGCACCTTATCAAAAACACAAACAACAGCCGCACCGTATTGCCAAATCTAATTTTGCCAGTAGCTTTTTGGGCAAAGTCGCCTCAATTAGCATTATCGCTGTGCTTGGCTTTGTCGCAGTAAATAAATACAACCATTATCAAAGTAACGAGCAATTTAATAGCCAAACACCTGTTATCACCAACGCCGATTTAGCCACCTTTGATGGGCAATACCCAAAAACCGTGATTCCAAAAAACACCCATAATTTTACCTGTGACGGCAGGCAATATTGTACTGAAATGCGCTCACGCGATGAGGCGGTATTTTTTATTAATAATTGCCCGAACACAAAAATGGATGGCGATGGTGATGGAAAATCTTGTGAGAACGATTCACGGTTTTAGCGGCTAGGGCATTTATAAGTTTTGTAGTCAAAGGTTAAGTAAAGATAGGATTTATTGCATGCTGTATGTAAATACAGTAATGCGAGGTTTGCCCCATAACATTATCAAAATTCGTTATGGGGTTAAATTACAAAGGTTACTGATTAGCAATTGTAATTATCTGTTTATAAATGAGTTGGTTGGTGTGATTATCGAACAACGTAATATACGCCGTTTTGGGTGTTATAAACCACCTAAATTGGGTTCAAGAAGCTGTTAGTGTTTTTTTTAAGTTTAGTCGTTCATAAAAGGATTTTGTAAAATGATTGATGATTTAAGTCTGAGTAAGAATGTACAGTTTTATGAGCTCAATAAAGCACTTACTGTAAAATCTATCGAAGATACATTCAAAGAAATATCTAAAGATCGTGTAGGTAACTATCTTAAAAATAGTTATCTTGTAAGAAAAAAATATACAACAGCCACTGGTAACAAAGTTATCTACTCCATTGTTTCATATAAGATTGAAGCTGAACCTTCATTTTTATTTGGTACTACGGTTAAAGAACAAAAGTATGCTTATCTGCTATTAATTGAATGTGGTGTAGTGGCATAGTTAATTTGGCCACCCATTAAGAAAGAAATGTTATGCTAATAAGCATACAAATTTGGGTGAAAAAATGACGAAATTAACACGCGCAACGTATTCTACTGCAATCAAATTAGAAACAGCTCAGCTTGTAGTTGATCAAGGCTATACGCAAGAAGATGCAGCTAAAGCTATGGGGGTTGGTAAATCAACTGTAAGTAAGTGGGTAACTCAATTAAAGCAAGAACGGAATGGCCAGTCCCCATTGGCTTCACCAATGACGCCTGAACAAAT
>NZ_JACJDW010000040.1:0-8698 GCF_014163745.1 Pseudoalteromonas sp. SR44-2
TGTGCAAATATGCGAAAGCTCATTCATATATGTTTTGGTGTAATAAAAAACCAAGAAGCGTTTAAGCTTCAAGAAAGTTAAATACGGCCTTGAAGCTTAAAATGAGAGATGGTATCTACAGGTAATTAAACCATAGCGTTAAGTTTTGGCTGTAGGCGTAGCGCTTGCTCTCGCGAAAAGCGCAGCTTTTAATTACTTATATTTAAATACTTATATCCAATATTTAATAACGAGTATCTTCGTTATGTCTGTGCCCACTGTCTTAGTAAGTTATGGTACACACCTGTTAATTGAATAATCTCTGGGCTATCTTCTACTTTGCTGCGCAAACTTTGAATCGACATATCTAAATCAAATAACAAACCACGTTTTTCGTCGCTGTTTACCATGCTTTGCAGCCAAAAAAATGAGGCTAATCTGCGCCCACTCGTTACTGGCATTACACGATGTAAACTCGTTGAAGGGTATAACACCATACTGCCTGCGGGCAGCTTTACACTGTGTGAGCCATAAGTGTCTTCAATAACAAGTTCACCGCCCTCATAGTCTTCAGGATCGTTAATAAATAACGTCATTGATACATCTGTACGAATTTTTACTGGCGTACCCGGCACTTGTCTAATTGCATTATCTACATGTACACCAAACGATTGCCCGCCTTGATAGCAATTAAATAACGGAGGAAAAATTTTTGCAGGAAGTGCAGCCGACATAAACAAATTACTACGCGCAAGTGCTGCCATAATAATATCGCCAAGCTCTTGGCATTCAGGACTATTTTCAGGTAGCTGTAAGTTATTTTTTGCTTTGGTTGATTGATGCCCTGCGGTAATACTGCCATCGGCCCACTGCGCTTTAAGCAAAACCTCATGGCAATACGCCACTTCTTCTTTCGTTAATAGCTCTGGAATTTTAACTATCATGTGCGCCCTCTCACATTTTCATCAAATAATTAAGGGCAGGTAATAGGCCTGCCCTTATGCTTACTTTTATTTTTTAATTTGTTTTAAAATTAAAAAGAGTAGCTCGCTGTTAAACTAAACTTACGACCATCACCTGGTACAAAGTGTCCACCACCTAACTGATCAACGTAATCTTTATCACCTAGGTTTTCACCATTAAGCTGCAGGCTCAAATCTTTTGATATGTCATACGCAACCATCAGGTCAAAAATAGTATAACCTGGCGCACGAGAGCGTGTTGACGTAGTGCCGTTGTAACGCTCACCTACATACTGCGCACCTAAACCAAACGATAACTTATCCGACATATCGTACGTAGTCCAAACACTTGCGCTATTTTTAGGCGTACGTGCAAGCTCGTTACCGATTTGAGTTGCGTCATCGCCTAATGCTTCAGTTACTTCGCTATCTTGGTAAGTGTATGAAGCAATTACAGTCCACTCTTTAGTAATTAGGCCCGTTGCTGAAAGCTCTAAACCTTGAACGCGCTGCTCACCACCGAGTATTTCGTCACTTGAGCTATCTGCAAATGGGTCATCAGTACGGGCATTGGTTTTTTCAGTACGGAAAAGTGCAGCATTAGTTTGCAGGCGGCCATCCATTAGGCTCCATTTAGTTCCTAATTCATAACTGCGGCTTTCTTCTGCGTCTAAATCAGCTGCATTTGAACGCGTAGATACCGTTAGGCTTTCCGCCGATGGGTTAAATGAATTACCTGCGCCTAAATATACACTGCCATTTTCTGTAGGTTTATAAACTACAGCTGCATTCCAGCTAAATAAATCGTCACTTGTAGAAATTAAAGCGCTTGGATCATTGTAATCGTTGTGATAATCCGTAGTGAAGCTATCAAAGCGAATTCCACCTGTAACTTCCCATTGCTTGTTAAGCGTCACTGTATCAAATGCATAAATAGCTTGGTTTTTAGCTTTAGCTTCAATGCTTGTACCGTCACGGCCGTACACACCCGTAAATGCAATTGTTGCATCAGGATTGTATAAGTCGTTACGTATTCCATCTTCAATTAGGTTATCAGGTGTAGTTGCAACAAAGTTATGGCGTGTAAACGTTTCGTTTGCAAGTTCAACACCCACTACAACATCGTGAGTAAAGCCAGCAAATTCATAGTTACCAATTAAATCAACTTGAAGTGCAGCAAGTGAATTTTCTGTATCACGTGTTTTTTCATCCGCAAAGGTAATGTCAGTGTCTGTTGTAACCGAGAAATAACGCGGTGCAGTTGTTACTGACTCACGCTTAACTTTACCTAAACGACCTTGCACACGTAACGTAGTATTTTGAGAAAAATCATACTCATAACGAGCTGTTGTTGAGTAAGCTTCAATATCTTCGTAATCACGGTAAATATTACCGTAAAAGTTATCAAAGTCGACAGGAGAAGGTGAGCGTGCACTATCTGCAAGTTCAGCTACTGGCGTATCACTGTAAACCCAAGGAATACCATAATCTGGTAAATTGTCTTGGCGTTGATACTCTAGGTTTAAATCAAAACGGCTGTTTGTACCAAGCCCTGTTGCAAATGCAAACGCAACAGCATTTGTTTCATTTTCAACATGATCACGACCTGCAACATCACCTTTATCAGTAAGAAGATTGATACGTAGTGCGCTTGTATCGTTTACTTGAATGTTAGTATCAAAACGACCACGGTAATCGTTTTCTGTACCTAAACGTAGAGAAACGTCGTTAAAGTTGTCTAACTTCGCCTTTTTACTTTCTAAATTAACACTACCACCTGTTGCGCCACGACCTGAAACTGCAGAGCCTGGGCCTTTTGCAACTTCAACGGCTTCAATGTTGTAAATATCACGTGTGTAACCTGCAACATCACGAATACCATCAACAAAAATATCATTTGTTGCACTAAAACCACGAATCGACATGCTATCGCCAGTAGGTGAGCCACCCTCACCTGCTGCTAAAGAAATACCTGAAACATTACGCAAAGCATCACGTAGGCTATCTACGTTTCTGTCTTTCATTACCGCTTGGTTGATTACTGTTACCGTTTTAGCTGTATCGAGTAGCGGTTGAGTGTATTTATGCGACGTTGATTTTTCTACAACATAACTAGACTCAGTTTTAGTTTCTGCTTTGGTTACCGATAGTTCTTGAACATCCTGTGCACTTGCCCAAGTTGAAAGCGTAGCTGTAACAACCGCTGCAATTGGCTTCACGTACGCATTTCCTTTATTCGATGGCTTACTCATGGTTACTCCGTAGTTTTTATTAAGCACTTAACTATTGTTAATTTAAGGTACATATTTAATTTCGGCGAAATCCTACCACTCAAACAACGCAATGTAAACGATAACTGTTATCAATTGCATTGTTATGTGAATTCCTATATTGTATACACACTCAAAAATTAACAGTAATTACGTCCTTGTAATTGCTTGTCGTAACTTTCAGGATTGTTGTTAAGTAATGCGAAGCTTAATTAAACCAATTAGCGTAGTTATCGCGCTTTGTAGCACTATGGCAGTAAAAGCCGACACTGTTAGTGAGCTAGAACAACTCGTTAATAAATGGCTACAAATAGAAAATCAAAACACAGAATTAAATACTCATTGGCTTGAACAAAAAAGCAGTATGGAGCAAACCTTAACGCTTCTTAATGCCGAGCAGCAGCAACTTAGCGAGCTTAATCAGCGTAGAAAAAAAAGCACCAGTGAACTTGCCCAAAAACGCGAACAGCTTGTAACTCAGCAATCAGAACTTGAAAATGATCAACAGCAATTAAATGATCAACTAGCACGTATTTCTGGGCAATTACTTTCATTACAAGTGCAACTCCCCCCGCCACTTTTAAGTAGTTGGAAAAACGCTGGTGATTTAAGCTATTCAAAACTCAGTACAACTGACAAATTACAAACAGCACTAAAAATGCTGACTCTACTTAATGATTTTCAACAACGTATTTCTATTCACGAAATGGCTATTAAGCATCCTGACGGGCAAGAAGTATGGGTTAAGCAGCTTTATTTAGGTGCAGCTCAAGCATGGTTTGTAAGCGAAGACTTAAGTTATGTAGGTATTGGTTTTCCAAGTGATTTAGGTTGGCAGTGGGAGTTTGATTCAAGCATTAATGCAGAACAAGTTGCACTGGGTATTGCTGTACAGCAAAAAAAGCGCGCTGCTGATTGGGTAACACTCCCAATATTAAGTTATGTAAATAAAAACCAGCAAGGGGCTAAATAATGGCTACTAACAGCATAATTAAAGTATTTAGCGCCACAGTTTTACTTTTTAGTGCAAACATATCTTTTGCAGCTAGCAGTGATGATGCTAAGCAAAGTATTTTAAGTGATATTAAAACAGCGCAGCGTACTCTAAGTAAAACTCAAAATAGCATTTCAAAAGAGCAAGCGACCCTTGCAAAGCAAATTTTTACCAAGCAGCAATCGCTCAGTAAGTTACGCGAACAAGCAGCCGTTAATCGCCGCCTAGCTGACGAAAACACATTAAGCCTTGATCAGTTACAAACCCGATTAGACACTTGGCAACAGCAGCAGCAATATCAATTAAACTTACTTAGCCGTTTTGTACGCCAAAATACCAGCAATAGTGCTAGCAGTAACGAGTCGGCTAATAGCCAAAACGAGTTATTAAGCCGTGTTGTATCGCTAATTAATAATCAAGAGCAGGCACTTTATCCACAGTTAAAAAAACAATCGGTTGTGCTAAGTAATGGCGAATTAAGCCAAGCTAATACCCTTCAAGTCGGGCCTGTTGCATGGTTTAGTACGCAAACACCTAAACTTATGGGTTTATTAAATTTAGATGATGAATCTAATGCATTAAAAGTAGCGTTAGTACAATCAACAAGTGACGACAACCCACTCGATAATACTTTAAAGCAAAACGGTGTAGGCTCTACATTACTTACTTTTGATCCTAGTTTAACGCACTTAGTAACTAGCCAAGCCCAACAAGAAAGTCCGCTTGAACACCTAGAAAAAGGCGGTTTATGGGCTATCCCTATTATTTTATTTGCCTGCTTTGCACTTACCATTGCGCTATTAAAAGCCGCACAGCTACTGCGTTTAAGTAAAATTAAAATGCACTCTCAAATGCAATTACAGCAACTTTTTAAAGCTGAAAATAGCAGTGAATTTTCAGGTATGCAGCAGCAGCTATTTAACTTAACGCTGCAAAGCGAAAAAGGCCAAGTACGAGACGATCAATTATTTAATCAGTTAATTCATGATAAGCATAAACTCGATAACTTTATTGGCGCTATTGCCGTTACTGCAGCAGTAGCCCCACTACTTGGGTTATTAGGCACTGTTAGCGGCATGATCGAAACATTTAAAATGATGACCTTGTTTGGCTCAGGCGACCCAGAAGTTGTATCGGGCGGTATTGCACAAGCACTTATAACAACCGAACTGGGTTTAGTCGTGGCCATACCAGCACTTGTGTTAAATGCATTGCTATCACGTAAAGCAAAAGCGTACTACAGCCAACTAGAAGGCTTTGCATTACAGCTAAGCCAACTAGAAAAAGGAGATAACAATGTTTGAAAAGATAGTTAGTAACCCTATTTGCTGGTGTATTCTTTTACTCGCTTTATTTGTATACCAGCTGATTTTTCATGACTTACTGCACCTTAAACAATACCAAGCGCAGCGCAAAGGTTATTGGCAAGAAGTTAGCTCTATTTTAACTGCAGCGCTTCCGCTACTTGGTTTATTAGGCACCATTGTTGGTTTGCTTGATACATTTAAAGTAATGGCGCTGGGCCATAACGAGTTAATGAGTGACGCCATTGGTGACGCATTACTAACAACTCAATTGGGCCTCGTGTGCGCTATCCCTGCGTGGTTAATGCAAGCTTACTTAGCATATTCACAGCGTAATCCTAAATTACATACGTTAAGTAAGCAGTTAGGGTAACACTATGCAATCACGATTAAAGCACAAGCTAGAGCAAGAAGCGGGGCAACATATTGATATGTCGCCGCTACTTGATGTTGTATTTATATTGCTAATATTTTTTATTGTTACAACCGTATTTGTACGCGAAAGCGGCGTTGAGGTTGATAAACCACAAGCCGTATCGGCCAGTCGTCTTGAGCAGCAAGTTATATTTTTAGCAATAACCGACAACCAACAAGTATTTTTTGATGGCAGCCAAATTGGTGTGGCTGGCGTACGTAGTAGTGTCGAGCAAATGTTAAAACAGCAACAACGCCCTGTGGTTATTCAAGCTGATAAAACAGTACCTACTGAATTACTTGTTCAAGTAATTGACGAAGCAAAGCTGGCAGGCGCAGCGCAAGTTAACTTAGCTACGAAACAATAATATGCACACGATTAACCCGCTTCAAAAAACAAAAAACAATCGCCATCCGCTGTTTGCATTTGGCCTTAGCCTCATTGTGCTTAGTGCTGCATTACTGCTTTTATGGCTTGGGCAACTTGCTGAACACCATATACAAGACAAAGTGGTTGTACGTGAGATTGCCATGGTGGCACTGCCACCTCCCCCTCCTCCATCTATATCGCAACAGCAAACAAATGAGCCAATGCAAAGCTTAGCGGTAGAAGGTGCAGGCGCGTCAATTCAAGCCGTAAAAATTAAGATAAAGAGTGATTTAAGTATTGTAAAACCCGATACACCCAACGTAAAAGTAAGCGCGCCACAATGGCAATCAATGAGTGTAAATTGGGATGCATTTAGCTTAAATCAACTCGATGGTCTCCCCACTTTACTTACTCCCGTCAAGGCCGTTTTACCAAAAAGCTTAACCCGCCGAGGTGTTGATGTATTTACTGTAAAACTCGATGTATTTATTGATGAAAGTGGCAAGTTAAGTTTAATTGAGGTAGTCCAAAACCCATACCCTGAACTTAAACCAGCTATCGACAAAATTATTAAACAAAGCCGCTTTAGTGCACCTAAAAAAGAAGGTGAAACCGTACGCGCTCGCTTTATTTGGCCAATCGAATTTAAACCTTAAGCCTATTAAAATGAAAAATATGAATATATTTAAAACGCTAAAACCATTAACTCGCTCAGTTATCACTACTTTAATGTGCTCACTCCCTTTATTAGGTGTAAGTAGCGTGCATGCAAGCGCTGCTATTACGACATTAAAAAGTGCGCCACTAAAAGTAACGTTATCGCCTAGCGATCCAACATGGCAATTAGCTATAAATAATAAATTACTAGGCCCTACAGAGGTTCTTATTGAGCCGACCGAGCGCGGTTTTGCTCGCCAAGTACAACCACTATTACAAGCCGGTAATTACAGTGAAGTTGCGGCGCTATTTAAAGGCCGTGATATAAGCCAAGATAGCACTGCTTTA
Source organism: Pseudoalteromonas sp. SR44-2 (assembly GCF_014163745.1). Taxonomy (NCBI): domain Bacteria; kingdom Pseudomonadati; phylum Pseudomonadota; class Gammaproteobacteria; order Alteromonadales; family Pseudoalteromonadaceae; genus Pseudoalteromonas; species Pseudoalteromonas sp. SR44-2. Next base: position 7,299 of record NZ_JACJDW010000040.1, read on the forward strand.
AACTTATTACGTGCACAAGTTCTGCTTTCAACAAAAGACTTTAATAACGCTGAACTAGCGTACCTAGCGTGTTTAAAAGCCTCACCTGATTTAGTAAAAGCACACCAAGGTTTGAGCCTTTTATACATGCAACAAGCAAAGTATGACAAAGCACAAATACACCTAGTTCACAGTATTGAACTTGGCCAAGCTGATGCACAAAGTTATGCGCAACTTGCTTATATACACGTGCAGCATAGCCAACCTTGGAGCGCAGTAGCGGCGTACCGCCAGGCGCTTATGCTAGCGCCAGAAACAAGCCAATATCAACAAGGGCTATTGTTTGCGTTAATTGAATCGGGTGATTTAAGTCAGGCAAATGCGTTACTAAAAGAATTACTTAATAAAAGCCCTGATAAAGCTGAACTTTGGCTGCAACGTGCACAAATAGCATTACAGCTTGATCAAAAAAAGCAAGCGCTTGCTGCTATTGAAGTGGCCTTAAAACTCAACCCTAAAGATGCCAGCAACCAGCTTTTAGCAGCCCAGCTGCATTTAACTGAAGGCAGCACTGAACGCGCAGTGAGTTTATTAAAGCAAGGTTTAAAACACGCCACTAAACAGCAGCAAGTTGAGGTTATTAATACCACGATGCAAACTTTAGGCTGGCTTGTATCTCAACAAAAATGGGATTTAGCTAAAGATCTAATAGGCAGCGCAAAAAGATTAACTAAGCAGCTACCCCGTGATGAACAAGCGCAGTTTTCTGTATACAGCGCACAAATTGCTATGCAACAAGGTAATACTAAACGTGCTCTTAAAAGCTTAAATAATGCACTTAAAATAAACCCGAATTTAGGTGATGCCCTACTTAGTTTAGCAAGTATATATCGTAGTAAAGGCCAACTCACCCAAGCTAAACTTATGTATGTTCGTGCACAAGCTCTGCCTGATTACCAACTATCGGCGTGGCTTGGATTATCGCAAATAGCGATTGATTCTAAAGACTACCCGAGCGCGCTAAAGCATCTTAGAAAAGCATTACAAGCCAATCCACAACGCCAGGACTTAATTACTAATATTCGCGCCCTTGAGAATATAGTGCGCCAAGAAGGGTAAGTTTAACACCGTGGTTAAATTTACTTGTATAAGCGCAGCTTGCTGGCGTGACGAGCAAAGCTCGTAATTTCTATGTTTTAATGTCTTCTCATTTACTCCTCTTTGTGCGATAAGATCTTAAGTGATTTATTCACAAAGAGGTTTAGAGGGCGCTGCGCTTTAGAGAAGTAAAAATATATAATTACTATTGTTTTATGTTTTCTCATTTACTCCTCTTTTACTTCTCTTTGTGCGATAAGTTTTTAGATAATTTATTCACAAGGAAGTTTAGAGGGCGCTTCGCTTTAGAGAAGTAAAAATAC
>NZ_JACJDW010000040.1:8798-30554 GCF_014163745.1 Pseudoalteromonas sp. SR44-2
GATAAGTTTTTAGATAATTTATTCACAAGGAAGTTTAGAGGGCGCTTCGCTTTAGAGAAGTAAAAATACATAATTACTATTGTTTTATGTTTTCTCATTTACTCCTCTTTTACTTCTCTTTGTGCAATAAGATCTTAAGGGATTTATTCACAAAGAGGTTTAGAGGGCGCTGCGCTTTAGAGAAGTAAAAATACATAATTACTATTGTTTTATGTTTTCTCATTTACTCCTCTTTTACTTCTCTTTGTGCAATAAGATCTTAAGTGATTTATTCACAAAGAGGTTGAGAAGGCGCTGCGCTTTTCGCGTGAGCAAGCTCGTTTACAATATATATTAAAGCGTTACCAATTTTGCATTTCGACTATGCGTGATTGCGTGCGCGCATATTCAAAGCTCAACTTTTTACCTTTATATAAATGTTCAATGTCGGTTTGCGCATTTATTACTAGCAATTTATGGCAATCGTAAAATTCATCGACTAAGGCAATGAAGCGCCGTGCTTCGTCGTCAAAAGTGTGCTCATCAAGCGTTTGTTTTTCGCGCTGATAGCTATCTTCTATACCATGAACAATAACTTTAACCGTTGCTTTAACACCCATTTTCGGCACGTTCGATACATATAACACATCAAATTGCGTTGCTAAAAACATATAGTCGTTAGCACTACGAGGGCCTGAACATAGCGCCATAAAATCAATCATCAAGGCGTTATCTGCTTTTAATAAATAGGGTAAATCGCGGCCATGCACAGTAATTGTATTGCTACATGTTACTACTGGATACGAAGCTAAAAACTCATTTTTAAAATCGTGTTTAGGTAAATTAATAAAATAGTGACGACTGTTTTTACCATATCTAAAGCGGTGATCGTCCTCCCCTGCCACGTTAATTATATGACAATGACTATTAATTAAATCAATCGTAGGTAAAAATCGCGCTCGTTGCAGGCCGTTGTAATAAAGCTGCTCTGGCTTTGCGTTCGATGTGGCCACCAGCACAACACCTTGTTCAAACAACGCATTGAACAATCTGGCCATAATCATGGCATCGCCAATGTCGCTCACAAAAAACTCGTCAAAACACAATACACGAATATTTTTAGCCCACTGTTTTGCAATTAGAATAAGTGGATTTTTTTGACCTTGTAGCTGCGAAAGTTGGGCATGCACTTGCGCTATAAAATGATGAAAATGCAGCCGCTGCTTTTGCTCAATAGGTAGGTTTTTATAAAATAAATCCATTAACATGGATTTACCGCGCCCTACGGGTCCATATAAATAAATGCCTTTTATTAAGGGCGCTTTTTGCCACCATGATGTGTGAGCTTGAAGTTGCTCGCTTAGCGTATTTAAAGCTTCCACCGCATTTTGCTGCGCTGCATCAAAACATAGTTCACCTGTGTCTATTTTTGCTTGGTAAAGGCTTAAAATTTGTGTGCTGTGCACTGTCATGGTATTTCACTATCGGCTATAATCGCGCCCATTGTAGCCGACTAAAAATGTGAACCAAAATGAAATTCCCTTGCCGCTTAGATAAATTTATTAGCCACTTAGCTGAAATACCGCGCACCCAAGCTCGCGCTAGTATTAAGCGAAAAGAAGTAAGCGTTAATGGCGAAGTAATCACATCACATAATTTTCAGCTAGCCCAGCAAGATGAAGTACTGCACCAAGGTACGCCTTTGGTATTTTTAGGTAAGCGCTATTACATGTTAAATAAACCTGTTGGCTATGTATGCGCTAACAGCGATGAGCTTCATAAAACTGTTTTTGACTTACTTGATGAGCCAAATATGAGCGACTTTCACGTAGCAGGTCGCCTTGATATAGATACCACAGGGTTAGTTATTATTACTAATGATGGCGATTGGTCACATAAAATTACGTCGCCTAAAAGCAATAAATTTAAAACCTACCTAGTAGAAACTCAAGAGCCTATTACCGATGAAGCACTTGAGCAATTACGTAAAGGTGTCATGCTGCATAACGAAAAAGATTTAACCCGCCCAGCTATAGCTGAGAGACTTGCTAATTACGGACTGCGTTTATCAATAAGTGAAGGAAAGTATCATCAAGTTAAGCGTATGCTTTACGCGGTAGATAACAAAGTGGTTGAGTTACATCGCGAGCAGATTGCGGGGATTACCCTAGATGAAAACTTGGCTAGTGGTGAATATCGATTATTAACACCCGAAGAAGTTAAGTTATAAAAGCGCTTCAAAGGAGCCTAAGGCTTGGACTATTAGTTAAAACAATATAGCCAAACTTTTACTTGAGCCTGTTGGCTTGCTCTACTAAAATAGCGCCCTTAAAAATTACTAAGGTCGGCCGTGTTAGTTAACTACAATCCCCCTATGAGTCCGTATTTAACGATACTATTTCAGGATGACGATTTACTGATAGTTAATAAACCAAGTGAGTTATTAACTGTCCCAGGTAAAGATCCTAAACATGCCGACAGCTTAATTAATCGTGTTAATCGTGTTTTTCCAACCGCAAGAATAGTGCACCGCTTAGATATGGCGACTTCTGGCATACTGTGCCTTGCCATGAATAAAGCAGCGCACAGACATTTAAGTATGCAGTTTCAAGAGCGCGAAACAGCGAAACGTTATATCGCACGTGTATACGGACAACTTGAAGCTGAAACAGGATCAGTAGATTTACCCCTTATTTGTGATTGGCCTAATCGCCCTAAACAAATGGTTGATCACGACAGAGGTAAACCTTCGCTTACGCATTTCAAAATACTTGAGCGTGAAGAAAATGCAACCCGTGTAGAGCTAACTCCCATCACTGGTCGCTCGCATCAACTACGTGTGCATATGTTAAGCTTGGGTCATCCTATTTTAGGTGACAGGCTTTACGCCCATAAAGAGGCACTTGCTGCGGCTCCTCGCTTACAGTTACATGCTCAAATGCTGCAATTAAAGCACCCCGTAACTGAGCAAGTACTTACTTTTGAAGCTGTTCCAGAATTTTAACCGACGCAAATACTTCGTAAATTATTAAACTTTTAGATAACCTTGCCGATACCTAACTAATTGTCATTAGTTAGGTGCGTTATGCTATTTACACGGTTTTTAAAAAGGGCTTTTTATATACAGCTCAGCTGTGCGCTACTTTTAGCTAACCCCGCCTACGCGGCTGAACATATTGCCCCACCTAGTTTATCAAGTATTGAAAATAGCGATATTGAGCGACTACTTCCAAGTGATGAAATAAAGCCAATATTAGCGGGTGAAACAGAATTTTTAAGCCTTTACAGCGAATATATGAGTAGTAATTTTAGAGGTATCGTAATACTTATACCCGATTGGCATTCTTCACCTACCAATAACTCAGGTATGAGTTACTTGCGTAAAGAGCTTAATAATTTAGGTTACAGCACCTACGCAATGACAGTGCCCGACATTGACTGGCAAGCAAGTAAACTGGCCGAAACAATGCCCAGCGAAACCGAAGCTGCGCCTAGTAAAGCCGATGAGCCTGCATCACCCGACACCACAACAAACGCACAATCACAGCCTGCAAAAATCAAAGATGAGCCTCATTACGTAAATGCAATTGAAAAAGTAACTGACGACATACTTGATAACTACAAAATAAATCTCATTTCTCGGTTTAATGCGCTGTATCAAACCGCTATGGAAGATTCGAGTAATATAGTGGTTATTGCACAAGGTACTAGTGCGGGTGTGTTGTTGGAGTACTATGCAGATTTTCCGGACGAGAGACTAGATGCGTTTATAAGTTTAAGCAGTTACTTACCTAATACTAAACGTAACGAAAGTTTGAGCCAAACAGCGTCACTTGTTACACCCGCCTTACTTGATATTTACTACGCAAATGACAGCACAGACATTTTAATGAGCCTTAAAAATCGTCAGCGCTGGGTTGAGCGAAATGCAAAATTTGATTACCGCCAACGCCAATTGTTTGGCCTGCGCGATCAACCCGGTCAACACGCACGCCTAACAAAAGAAATAGACGGGTTTTTACGCCGACTTTTTTAAATACTCATAAGCGGCTTGAATATCTTGGCTCTTTTTAACAGCCAATTCCATCATGTGCTTTGGTAAACCTTGCGACACTAATTTATCTGGATGATGTTGCGACATAAGTTTACGGTACGCTACTTTTATATCACGCTGCGTTGCATCGCTATTTAAGCCTAATAACGCCAATGCTTGCGCACGGTTCATATTATTATTTGGCGGTACATGATGGCCAGAACCCTCACGGTAGCTACTACTTTGACCTTGGTTTTGTTGCTGTTGATTAAAGCGCTGTTGTTGCTTTCTAAAGTTAAACTCAGCTTGATAACGTTTTAATACAAATGCAAAGTGTGTTTTAGAAATCCCTAACTGCTTACTTACCTCTGCTAATAATTGCTTTTCTTGTTCAGCTAATACCCCGTCAGAAAACGCCATTTGAATTTGTATTTCTAAAAACAACTGTATTAGATCGTTTCGTTTAGCAAAGCGTTCTTTAAAATCGTGTACTGTTTCTTTAAGTGAAAAGTCGCTCTCTTTACCTGACTGAAATGCATGTTGTGCTTCGCGGCGCTCTTCCCCCTTTAAACCCATTTCGTCCATGAACAAGTTAGCCGCTTTTATATGTATTTCGCTCACTCGGCCATTCGATTTTGCAATGTGCCCCATAACAGCAAAGCAGCTTGAAAAGAATAAAGCTTGGCGCTCGTGAACATCGTCACCACTAAATAAGCTAGAAAAACCGCCTGCTTTATCAAAGTTATTTTTTAAGCTTTTATCAAATAAATGACCTAGGTATAAACCTAAAATAGCACCAAATATTTTGCCAAACATAAAGCCAAAACAAAAACCGAGAATTTTTCCCCACATCTATAGTACTGCCTTCTTAAAAATTGAGTTGTTACGCCTCAAGGCGCATGTTTAATTGGTTTAAACGCTCTGGTGTACCAATGTCATCCCACTGCCCTATATAGAGCTCAGTAGAGACTAAATGTTCATTTAGCTTTTCACGTAAAATAGGCCCTAAAGGGCGAATACCTTGCGTTAATCCTTTAAAAAAATCAGCCTGATAGCGGCCAATCCCTGAAAATGTATATTTTTGACTCTCGGCCGACAAATGGCTCAATGCAAAGTCGCCATCTGGGTTGTGTGGCGGGTTTTCTATAAGCACTATGTGCGCCTCACCAGGTTGTAAATGAAGTTGCATTAGCGCACTTACATCGTAGTCGGTGTATACATCGCCATTTATTACAATGAACGAGTCGCCCAACAGCGGTAACGCTTCAATAATACCGCCGGCTGTTTCAAGGCCACCTTCAACTTCTTGGCTATAAAGTATATTTACGCCAAATTGACTGCCATCTTTAAAGTAGTCTTTTATTTTATCCCCCTGCCACGCAAGGTTTATTACAATATCGGTAATGCCGGCTGCTTTAAGGTTATTTATATGGTGCTCAATAAGTGGTTTTTCTGCCACTTTTAACATTGGCTTTGGCATATTTTGCGTTAGCGGCATCATTCTTTGCCCGCGCCCTGCAGCTAAAATCATTGCTTTCATGAGCGCTCCTTTGCTAACTTTTCAGTCACTTTTGGCACTATGGTATATTTTGTCCACTCACTCAATGCTTTAAGCTCTGGGTAAATTGCTGCCACTTCAATAATGTAATCAAGCGTCGGTAAAATATTATCTAAATAACCTGTTTTACCATCGCGTAAATACAATCGACAAAATATACCCGCAGCCTTTAAGTGGCGCTGTAATCCGGTTAAATCAAACCAATATTTAAACTCATCGAATGAAGTGTTAGCCAGTAAATTTTGAGCTGTAAATTCTTGATAAGCAAAATCAAGTAAACTTGTTAACTCTTGCTCTGGCAATTTAAAGTAGCAATCGCGCAGTAGCGATACTAAATCGTAGCAAAGCGGCCCGCGTACAGCATCTTGATAATCTATAATGGCCCACTGGCCGTCACTATTCATAATATTACGGCTATGGTAATCACGATGAACGGTAACCGTTGGTTGCTTAAGCATGGCCTTTATTAATAGCTCTGAACTTGCTTGCCACATTATTTTTTGTTCTGCACTGAGTGGCTCATTAATAAAGTCGCTTACTAACCACTGGCTAAATATATCAAGCTCTAGCTTTATAAAATCTTCGTTATACGCTTGCATAGCAGAAGCTGTGGGCGTTTTTGCCCACTGAGCACTTAAACTAATTAATGCTTGGTAATGCTCGGTGCGATTTGCATCATCGAGCATGTCGGCTAGGTGCGTACTGCCTAAATCACTCAGAACAAAAAAGCCCTGTTTCTCATCACTTGCAATAATAGTGGGAAGTAAAAAACCTTGCTCAACAAACACCTGATTTAGCGAAATGTAAGGTTCGTTATTCACTTTTTTTGGATCTGAGTCCATCACTATTAAATGTTTATTATCGTGATTTAAACGATAATAACGGCGAAAGCTCGCATCACCCGTGATCGCATTTAAAGTATGCGACTTGGCATTAAGGTGTGTGTTTATAAATTGTTGTAAATTCTCAAAGCGTGTCATTTTATTAGATATCTATTTTTATAGGTCAATTACTGTAATTGCCATTATTTTCCTTTATTATGTGTATATTATATTAAACACAAAGTATTAAGGTCGATAAATGAGCAAAACCTGGGGCATATTGATGCTAAGCGTAGTTAGCGCACCATCGCTTGCCGAAACTGAACTGGCACACAACCTTTGTGGCATTTCAATGCAAACCAGAGCTTGGCAACCACTTGAAGGCCTTAACCTTGGTGAAGTTGATATCCAAGCTGATGATGTTGAGCTACTTGGCACTCAAAGCGCTGAATTTACCGGCAATGTTGATATTAACACCCTTAAGATGAGTTTGTCCGCACAAACTGCGTTGATAGACAAACAGCGTGGTTTATTAAATGCAACGGGGCCAATTACTTATCAAGACTACGTAAGTAAAGTAAACAGCACCGGATTAAATGCCGATTTAAATAATTCAGAAGTCAGTTTGTTAGGCGCCGACTACAGCCTAACCGAACAACAAGGTAAAGGCGGCGCTGAAAAGCTCACTGTTAATCAGTCTGGCCTATTACTCATGAATGCAAGCTTTACTACTTGCCCAAGTGACACCCCTGCATGGGAAATTGAAGCTGACGAAATAAACCTTTCACGCGAAGAAGGTTGGGGCGAAACATATAACGCCGTATTGCGTATTTTAGATACACCGGTTTTATATTTACCTTATTTTACATTCCCGCTAGATGAACGCCGTAAATCGGGCTTACTTACCCCGACTATTTCAAGCTCTGACAAATACGGCCTTGAAACAATTACGCCGTATTATTTAAATATTGCACCTAATTTTGATGCCACTATTACGCCTCGTTATATGTCTAACAAAGGGCTGCAATTACAAACAGAATTTAGATACCTAACAGAGCAACATGAAGGCTTAGTAGGGATTGAATACTTAGATAGTGATGATTCTGAGCCTGATTTAAATGAACGCTACATGTTTCATTGGCAACAGCAAAGCTACCTAGGTGAAAACTGGCGCGCAAACGTTGATGTAACCAATGTGAGCGATGATAACTACATTACCGACTTAACTTCAAACTACGCAAGTAAAACCGATACTCAATTGTATCGTACTGGTTCACTTACCCATTTAGGTGATACATGGCGCACTGATATTAAAGTGCAAAACTTTGAAGTACTCGGCGATCACTTAGAGTCATACACTGCAATACCACAAGTTAATTTTACGCAAACAGCGCCTTGGCGTTTTGATAATTTTGACTTTAGTGTGTCGGGCGAAATTAGCCATTTTACTAATGATTCATCAGAAGTGGCCATAGACAGCGCAACTCGTGTACACGTAGAACCAAAAGCACGCTACAACTACGCTACGCATGCGTGGTCATTTTTATCTGAAGTAAGCTTATTACAAACTAATTATAAGCAAAGCGGAAACTTAACCGGCACGCAATACAGCGATACCGTATCGCGTACTATCCCAAAAGTACGTTTGTACTCTCAGCTTAATTTTGAGCGTGACGCATCTTACTTTTTTGAAGATGGTATACAAACGCTTGAGCCGCAAATTCAGTATTTATATACACCTAATAAAGATCAGTCAGATATTGGCTTGTTTGATACAACCAAGCTGCAAGATGATTATTATGGTTTATTTAGAGACGTGCGCTTTTCGGGTGTTGACCGTATAGCCGCTGCTAATCAGTTTACTTTAGGTGCTACAACGCGCTTATTTGATAAAAAACAAGAAGAAGTGTTTAACTTGAGTGCGGGCCAAATATTTTATTTAAGTGACGATGCCAAGCCAACAGAGCAAGGCTTAAACTCAGACACTAATTATAATGCACTATTTGCAGCTCAAACCATGTTACATTGGCACCGCCGTTGGTACCTCGCTGGAGGTATTCAATATGATACAGATGGCAAGCAAATGGTACAGTCAAATGTAACGCTTGATTATAAAGGTGATAATAATCAGCTAGTACAATTGAACCATCGCTATGCAAATGATGTCTCAGGAAATACAATCGAGCAAGCAGGTGTATTTACAAGTATTCCTATTAGCGACGAATGGCAATTTATTGCGAGCTATCATCGAGATCTTGAAAACAACAGAAGTATCGAAGTATTGAGCGGATTACAGTATGAATCATGCTGTTGGGCTATCCAAATTACTGGCCATCGCCAAATTGAAACTGATTTAAATCAGTCAATAGGACAAGAACAAGCAACTTTTGATTCAGGTATTAGTTTGAATTTTGTATTAAAAGGACTTGGCAGTAAAAGCCGTTATGATGCACAAAAATTATTACAACAAGGTATTTTTGGCTATCGTAGACCGTATTTTCTTAGTAACTAGAGTACTATCAGCAAGAGTAGTAAAAAGAATATGAATTTAAAAAAATTATTAACATCAGCAGTTTTAAGTGCCAGCCTTTGTCAAAGTGTAATGGCTGCACCAGTAGAAATAGATAAAGTTATTGGCGTTGTAAACCAAGGCGTAATTTTAAAAAGCGAAGTAGACACCATAATTGATCGTGTTAAAAAGCAAGCACAAGAACAAGGCCAGCAATTACCAAAAGATGAAACACTTCGTGTACAAGCTGTAGAGCGTTTAGTTAATCAGGCGCTTATGATGCAAATGGCTGAGCGTATGGGATTACAAATCTCAGACAGCCAACTCGATCAAACTCTCGCTAACATGGCAAAAGAGCAAGGCGGAACAATTGCCGACTTACGCCGCACTATTGAAGGTTCGGGCGAAAGCTTTCAAGCTTACCGTGAAGAAATTCGTAAAGAAATCACAACGCAGCAAGTAACACGTGCAAGCGTTGATCGTCGTATTTATATTAGCGAACAAGAAGTTGATAACCTTTTAAAAATTATGGAAACCCAAGGTCAAAGTGCTGAAGAGTACGACATTGGTCATATTTTAATAGATATCCCTAACGATGCGACAGCTGACGAAATTGCTGATGCAAAAACACGTGCAGATAAGGTTATTGAGCTATTAAACGATGGCCAAGAGTTTAAGCGTATTGCTATTTCATCATCAAGCGGCTCTAAAGCACTTGAAGGTGGACAACTTGGTTACATGGGCATTAACGAAATGCCATCGCTTTTTGCTGAAGCAGTAAAAGGCCAAAAGAAAGGCGCTATTGTTGGTCCACTTCGCTCTGGTGCTGGTTTTCATATCATTAAAGTACAAGACGTTCGTGGTCTACAAGTTGTAGAAACAACTGAAGTACGTTCACGCCATATACTTATTAAACCTTCAATTATTTTAAGTGAAGAAAAAGCACGCTCAATGCTTGCAGGCTTTGCAAAAGACTTACGTGCAGGAACAGCCGACTTTGGTGAACTTGCTAAAGAGTACTCAGAAGATCCAGGCTCTGCACTTAAAGGTGGCGAGTACGATTGGACAGATCCAACTACCTACGTACCTGCGTTTAAAGATACATTACTTTCTCTTAAAGAAAATGAAATAAGCGAACCGTTTAGAACACAGTTTGGTTGGCATATTGTGCAGTTACTTGGCAAACGTGTAGCTGATAAAACTGAACTAGCTAAACGTAACCGTGCTCACGGTATGTTGTTTAACCGTAAATTTAAGGAAGAAAGTTTTAACTGGCAGCAAGAAATGCGCGAGCAAGCTCACGTTGAAATTTTCCCTATAGACCAATAAATATGACTCTAAGAATTGCTATTACACCGGGTGAACCAGCCGGTATCGGCCCAGATTTACTACTCACGCTTGCTCAGCAAGCGTGGGACGCTCAACTTATAGCGATTGCTGATGGCAAACTATTAAAAGAGCGTGCAAAGCATTTAGGCTTAACAATAAACTTAATTGAATTTGATGATAATGCCCCTGCCATAGCAGCACCTGCCGGCAGTTTGTATATTCATCAGGTTGATTTAGGTGCGGATGTAGAGCTTGGCGTACTAAACGACGGTAACGGCCAATACGTGTTAGATACCTTGCGTATAGCAAGTGAAAAAAACATGGATGGCACGTTCGATGCGGTTGTTACGGGCCCTGTTCACAAAGGCATTATCAACAAAGCGGGCATTTCATTTAGCGGACATACTGAGTATTTTGCGCAGCAATCAAATACTGCAGATGTAGTTATGATGCTTGCAACTGAAGGTTTACGCGTTGCACTTGTAACCACGCATATTCCACTTGCGTATGTATCGCGTGCCATTACTCCTGAGCGCTTAACTAAAGTAGCGGGTATTTTAAATCACGACCTACAAACTAAGTTTGGGATAGAAAAACCACGTATTTTAGTGTGTGGCTTAAACCCACATGCAGGTGAAGATGGCCATTTAGGCCGTGAAGAAATAGAAACAATCACCCCAACGCTCGAAATACTTAGAAGTGAAGGGATGAATTTAATTGGCCCACTACCGGCCGATACCTTATTTCAACATAAATACCTATCTGAAGCAGATGCAGTACTTGCTATGTATCACGATCAGGGATTACCTGTGCTAAAATACAAAGGATTTGGTAAATCGGTAAATATTACCCTTGGCTTACCATTTATCCGCACCTCAGTTGACCACGGTACTGCACTCGATTTAGCAGGTACTGGTACAGCTGACGTTGGCAGTTTTGAATTAGCGATCCGCGAAGCAATTAAGCTCGCCCAAGAAAAAGCACAAAATCAATGACCGATAAAGTACATTTAGGACACCGCGCTCGTAAGCGTTTTGGGCAAAACTTTTTATTTGATGAATCTATCATCGATAAAATAGTCTCTGCGATTGATCCTAAACCAGAAGACAACTTAGTAGAAATTGGCCCCGGCCTTGGCGCAATTACTGAGCCAGTAGCCGACTTAAGCGGCCATTTAACGGTTGTTGAATTAGATAAAGACTTAGCACAACGATTAATTGAACACCCATTTTTGGGTCCTAAATTAACCGTTAACCAAGGCGATGCAATGACGTTTGACTTTGCAAGCTTGGTTCGCGATGACAAAAAATTAAAAGTGTTTGGTAACTTACCTTACAATATTTCGACACCGTTATTGTTTCACCTTTTTGAATTTTCAGATCATATTGAGCACATGCACTTTATGCTTCAAAAAGAAGTAGTAAAACGCATGGTAGCAGGCCCAGGTAGTAAAACATTTGGTCGCTTAAGCGTAATGACTCAATACTACTGTAATGCAATGCCGGTTGTTGAAGTACCACCCGAGTGCTTTAAACCAGCGCCAAAAGTTGACTCTGCTGTTATTCGTTTAATACCTAAAAAGCCAGAGCAACGTACAGCAAAAAGCGTTAAAATTTTAAACACAGTGTGTTTAGAAGCATTTAACCAGCGCCGTAAAACGCTACGAAATAGTTTAGGTAACTTACTTACCGCAGAAGAACTAACTAGCATTGGCATTGATATAACGCTGCGTGCTGAGCGCTTATCTTTACAACAATTTATTGATATAGCTAACTGGATTTATGACAACAAGCAGTAACATTGGATCGCCTGTAAAGGTATCTGTAGAAACATTTTACGTAGAAGGTCAATCTCAACCGGAGCTTGAAAAATACGTATTTGCTTACTCGGTAACAATTAAAAACCATAGTTTATGCAGTGCAAAATTACTGAGCCGCTATTGGTTAATTACCGATGCAAATGGCAAACAAGTAGAAGTTGAAGGCGAAGGCGTTGTTGGCGAAATGCCAGATATTGGCCCAGGCGAAAGCTATAAATACACCAGCGGTGCAATTTTAGATACACCTGTAGGCACTATGCAAGGCCATTACACGTTACGCAACGAGTTTGGCTCTGAGTTTCAGGCGCCTATTAATGTGTTTCGTTTGGCTTGCCCTAACATTTTGCATTAAGCACTTATATGGCAGATTATGCGATAGGTGATTTACAAGGGTGTTTTAGTGAATTTAACACCCTTTTACAACGGGTTGATTTTAATCCAAGTAAAGATCACCTATATTTAGTTGGCGACATAGTTGCTCGCGGGCCAGACTCCCTAGCCTGCTTAGACTATATTTATCAACATCAAAATAGCATGACCATCACTTTAGGCAATCACGACCTTCACATGGTTGCCTGCTACTTTCTTAACAAACCCACTAATCCAAACGATAAATTAAACTCAATATTTGAAAGCCCTAAATTGGCTAACTACATCGCTTTTTTACAAACCCAGCCATTGGCTTTAGAGCTTATAAAACATAACTGCTTTATATCTCACGCGGGGTTAAATCCCGATTGGTCTGTTGAAGATGCGCTAAAACAAGCCCAATTTGCACAAAGCTGTTATCAATCAAGTAACGCAAAAGCGTTTTTTGAACACATGTATCAGGCTCATCCCGCAAAGTGGTCTAACACCCTTGATGACTTTGCAAAGTTTAGATACATAGTTAATTACTTTACCCGCATGCGTTTTTTAACAAGTGATAACACACTCGAGCTTAATGCAAAGGGTGCAATAACCGACAGCGAAACCCTCACTCCTTGGTTTAACCACCCCAATATAGCTAAATCTAAACACGATATTATTTTTGGTCACTGGGCCGCACTTGAAGGTAGAACAGGTAATCCACGGGTTCACGCCTTAGATACAGGCTGCGTATGGGGTAACACCATGACCCTAATGGAGCTGAGTACTAAAAAAGTAATTGTAGAAAATTCCCACCTTTCGTCTAAATAAACTGAAAAAAAACAATACATCTGTTAGATTTATCAATTAATAGTTAAAATTAATTAAAGTAATTGATTTTAATTACTTAACTTATTGGTACAAACGCCGATAAGTCTTAATTGAAGTACTTTTTGAGTGGAAATCTTATGAACCTGACAGTAAGCCAGCGTATTTGGGGTGGTTTTATATTTATCACACTATTATTATTAATAATTGGTGGTAATTCCTTAATAAAAATTGCAAATATTGACCGTTCCACTCAAAAAGTGAACCAACTATCACTCCCAGCATTAAATAAAAGCTCTGAGCTACAAGCCGAATTTATTTTAATGAGTAAAGCCGCTCAAGCGAGCTTTTACACGACATCAGCCAATGAGCTTGCACCAATAAAAGCACAAGTCCTTGAGCAAA
Source organism: Pseudoalteromonas sp. SR44-2 (assembly GCF_014163745.1). Lineage (NCBI taxonomy): Bacteria > Pseudomonadati > Pseudomonadota > Gammaproteobacteria > Alteromonadales > Pseudoalteromonadaceae > Pseudoalteromonas > Pseudoalteromonas sp. SR44-2. Next base: position 22,428 of record NZ_JACJDW010000040.1, read on the forward strand.
AACAGCAATTCAACACGCTGCACCGTGAGCTTCAAGACGTAGTAAAAAACGATGCTGCACTTAATCAAAGTAGCCAAAATGTAGAAAAAACTTATTTAAGCTTTTTAAGCACCGTTGAAAATTTATTAGCAGATAAAGGCAAGCAACTAGCATTAAATAAAACATTAAAAGCACAATTAGAAAATATAGAACTAAGTGCAGAAGATGCTAACTCTGTTGTACTCGATATTACCGACATTGACGGGTTTGAACAAAACCACCCTCGCGCTTATCAAGCTGCAAATAATTTAGAAAACAACTTTATGTCGGTAGTTAGTAACAGCACCGACATGCTAACTGTTAAAACGCTTAATACTCTCGATATTGTTAAAAACGAGCAAACGTATTACCTTGAAGAAGTAATACGTACCGTTGATTTAATTAAACCAGCAATAGAGCAAACGCATAGCGACTTATATTCAAGCCTAAAAGAATATGTTGATGTTTTAGAAAATAACATCAAGGGCAGTAACAGCTTAGCAGCAAACAAAAAACGTTTAATTGATTCGATTACGCTTACGCAATCAGAGCTTGCACAGTCAGAGCAGGCCACCAAAATGGCACTTAACCAAATTGACGAGCTAGTTAATCAAGCGAGTGACGTTGCGTTTAAATTGCAACAAGGTGTGCGCAGCGATGTAGACTCAGCTAATTTATGGACGTGGGTTGGCATGGTTATAGCCACTCTTTTAGCAATTGTGATTGCCATTATTACTGTTAGCCGCATTACTAAACCACTTGCCGAAGTTAATCGCATTTTAGATATTGTTGCCAGTGGCGACATGACACAACGTTTAGACGACAGCGCTCAAGACGAGTTTGGCGAATTATCTAAAAGTTGTAACACACTAATTGACAGCCTACGCAGCCTAATTAAAGGTATTATTTCGCGCTCTACTCAACTTGCAGCAGCATCAGAGCAAACATCGGCCATTACCTCAGAATCAAGCCAAGCAATTCGTAACCAGCAAGCACAAGTTGAACAAGCCGCAACGGCAACAACCGAAATGAGCAGTACATCGCAAACAGTTAGTAACAGCGCTCAACAAGCACTTAGCGAAATTAAAAATGCAGATAAAGAAGCTGAACGCGTTAAAGGTATTTCGAATAACAATAAAGCAACGATTGAACAACTAGCACGTGAAGTAGACGACGCCTCACAAGTCATTAATAAACTGCATCAAGATAGCGCATCAATAGGCAGCATTTTAGATGTAATACGCGGAATAGCGGATCAAACTAATCTACTTGCACTAAATGCCGCAATTGAAGCTGCACGTGCAGGCGAATACGGCCGAGGCTTTGCTGTTGTAGCTGACGAAGTGCGCTCTCTAGCAAGTAAAACTCAAGAGTCCACCCAAGAGATACAATCAATGATTGAGTCGCTACAAACAGGCGCTGAAGCTGCCGTAACGGCAATGAGCAAAGGTAAGCAACGTGCGGTATCGTGTGTTGAGCAAACCGACCTAGCAAGTAGCGCACTTGATTCGATTACATTTGCAGTTTCGCAAGCTCACGACGTAAGTGAAGAGATTTCGACCGCCGCACTTGAGCAACAACAAGTAGCACAAGAAATTAGCGAACGCCTTGAGTCGATAGTAGCCATCGCAGAGCAAACAGCCGAAGGCGCAAACCAAACTAACATCTCAAGTTCAGAAGTAGCAAAACTTGCTGAAGAGCTTCGCTTGTCGGTAGACGAATTTAAAGTTTAGGTTTACTAAAACGATTAAAAAAACCCCGATGGTACTATGTACCATCGGGGTTTTTGTTTATCAGGACTTTAAAATCGAGATGTAAAACTTTACCGGTAAGCACCTAGCTTGCTCACGCGAAAAGCGCAGCTTTTAATATTTAAACTTAATAGCCTACCTACTTTTGGCTTCTCTAAAGCGCAGCGCCCTCTTGACCTCTTTGTGAATAAATTACTTAAAACCTTATTGCACAAAGAGAAGCAAAAGAGGAGTAAATGAGAAGACATTAAAACGATAGTAATTATTTATTTTTACTTCTCTAAAGCGCAGCGCCCTCTTAGCCTCTTTGTGAAATAAATTACTTAAAACCTTATTGCACAAAGAGAAGCAAAAGAGGAGTAAATGAGAAGACATTAAAATAATAGTAATTATGTATTTTTACTTCTCTAAAGCGCAGCGCCCTCTTAACCTCTTTGTGAATAAATTACTTAAAACCCTATTGCACAAAGAGAAGCAAAAGAGGAGTAAATGAGAAAACATTAAAACAATAGTAATTATGTATTTTTACTTCTCTAAAGCGCAGCGCCCTCTTAACCTCTTTGTAAATAAATAACTTATAAATCTATTTTTTGTAGGTATAACTTATTAAATGCGTTCGCCACCTGCTTTATAGCAAAACACTACATGCAAAAACGCGCTCGAATTTAACGGATAGCCTATCACCTGCGAATGATAGCCTACTCCTATATATCCCCACTAATATATCGCTTTTTTCTTCCTTACTTAGGCGTTTATTGCTAACCTCGCGTTAACGTTTTTACTTAAACAAATTTTTGCTAACGGAATAATTATGCTCAAAAAAATATCACTGTTTATCGGGATGGCAATCAGTGCAAATGCTGTTGCTAAAGGTGGCGTATCACCCTACTTACCTTTAAATCAAGCCCCAGAACTTGAGCACCAAGTACAACGACTTTTAGCCGTAAGTAAAAACACCCATATTATGAGCAAGCCTTATAAAGCTCACGATATTTATAGAGTACTGCAAACAGTAAGGCATACATACCCAGAGTTATATCAAACACTTTCGTACCAACTTAGCCCCTATATTCAAAGCGATGCGGGCACATTTGCAAAAGTAACACTTGCTGCTGGCACAAAAGATAAAACATTGCCTAACCAACGCGGCCAAACCACTAAAACCAACTTAATTGTTGAAGGTAGCGCTTATGCTAACTTTGGCCGTTACTTTGGTGTAAGTGTTGCAGGCATAGCCAACGAAGACGAAATATTACCTACACAAAGCTTTTTTTACCTTGGTAATAAATATGCGCAGTTAGATGTAGGCTACCGAGAACATTGGTACTCACCTTTTAACGACAGTGCTATGTTATTAAGTACACAAGCTAAAACAACGCCTTCTATAACGCTTAGCAACGTGGAACCAATAACCAGCTTTAATATTCGTTACGATATGTTTATTAGTAAAATGACAGAGCAAAGCGGAATTTTAAAAGAGGGTAGGCAAACAGGAGTCGCTAACGTGTATGAGCCAGGCAAGCCTTATTTATTTGGCTTACACACTAGCTTTGCTGCAACCAATAACTTAACAATAGGCTTAAGCCGTTTAATGCAGTTTGGTGGAGGCCCACGTAGCGTTACTTTAAAAGACTTTACAGAAGGTTTTTTTAGCCCTGGTAGCAAAGACAATGTTGGTCGTAATGATGCCGATGAGCTTGGAGAAAACTTTGAGCTTGGTGATCAACTTGGCTCAATTACTTTTGCCTACAACAATAGTATTTACGCACTCCCTTATGAGTTTTATGGCGAGGTTGCGCTTGAAGACACCCTAGGTGGCTCTCGTAATAATGCATATAGTTTTGGTATTTACTTGCCCTTTATTGCTAACAATCACAGTTTACGCTTCGAGCATAGTAACTTACAACAAAGCTTTTATAGCAACCGACTGTACCTAGATGGTAATCGTAATTCAGGTAATGTTATTGGCCATTGGCTAGGTGATGAGCACGACTACACCGATTACACACCAGCTAAATCTATGAGCGTAAATTGGCATTGGCAATTAAGTAAAATAGAAAGCTTAAATACCACTATTCGTATGCTTGAAAATAAACGTGATGGTTATAAAACAAGTTATGAGTTACAAACAGCCTATACGCGGAAATTAAGCAAACCAATAATGGGCGCTAAAAGTTGGGGAGCGGAGCTGTATCAAGGAAAGGATGTATACGGGGAAACGTTTGCTAGATTAGGTGTATTTGCTAATTTTTAACACCCTGTAGGTGCGATTTTACTTCGCACTCATCTAATCTAACGTTACCAAAGCGAAGTAATAAAACCTCACCTACAATTGGGTTGGTGTAACGATGAACACTACAAGCGGCATCAAATTTGTTACACCAAATAAGCGTCATTTAGGATTAAATAAAGCAGTACTAGCGAAACATCATAAGGTAAATGAAATGGCGAAATTACAGAACCCAAGTCGTTGGTCATGAAAATCTCGAGATTGGACAATGAAGTAAACTAACATTCAGAGAAAAAAGAAATGCGGGCTGCATAAGATTTAATTTAATGCGACAACTAACCCAAAAAACTTCGCTAGTCAAACCATCGAAATTGTAGCTCAATAGCCTTGCTGAGCAACAAGATTCCTGAGCCACTATTACTTTGAAATGTTAAACAAAGCTAGGTATCATCAGCTATACGCATACATAACCAATCGGTAATAGGATATTTAATAACCATTATCAGTGTGAGTTAAGGTATATGGATAATGATAAAAATCATAAAATACAGTAATTGTAACAACTACTGTATTTCTTAACTTATTTATAAAATAATTACCCTAGTTTAGCTGAAAGTAGTTCATTATAGTTTCATATTCATTTCTTTTCATGAAATAGTCAGCAGAGCTTTTAGAACCAAGCATAGATATATGAGCACCATCTAGACTATAAGGGACAGAGATTCCATTTTTAGTAAAGACACTTCCCTTTTCATATAGCAACTCTCTATTGATAAAATGAACATTAGAGTATTGATAAGATAATTTTTCCAAAAGTTCATTACCTTTATTCATTAATATATCGTTGCCTTCAATTTCATCAATATTGAAAGGAAAGTCGAAGTACATACTTCTATAAAAGCTGTCTAAAGGGTTTTTCTTATACTTATGAGGAGCAGCCATAATAAATATATTAATTCCAAGCTTAGCCGATCTTTCAATTATTGACTCGACATCATTAAATTGTTTTTTTTCTAAAGCCTCACCCCAAGCACCTGCAAATATAATGTTTTTATATTTATTTAAGTTTTCTTTTAAATAACCTCTATTTAAAAGGCATTGCTTATAACCTAAATGGGTTTTGGGACCTGTAAAATTTTCCGTCAGAGAAGGCATACACCAATTTGTAACTATAGATTGAAATGATGCATTATTAGCTTTAAAAATTTCATCGAAAAAGGGTTCATTATGCCCAGCATAAGAGTCGCCAAATAGTAATGTAGACGTAGGCTTTCCTTTAATGCCTAAATAGCAATTTGTGCCTTTCTCTAGATCTACTAGGGCACTATTACTTTCAGAGCGACTAAATGCATTAAAACAATATCCATTGCTTCTTAATGGGATTACAAGTTCTTCTTTTATGCTCTCGAAATCGGCGGTCAAATTAAATCTAGATGTAAAACCCTGTGATATAAAAGTAAAGCTACCCATTAAACCAACGGTTAGTACCATATATAATGGTTTAAACTTTAAGTAGCTAAACAATGTATTAAAGTCATTTCTAAATTTTTTGTTTTCAATAAATTTATTACTCAGAAAACCTAGTAAAACCGATAGAATAATACCCAGATAAATAAAGTTGTCGTTTAAAGAAAAAGAATAAATAACCACAACAAAAGGCCAGTGCCATAAATAAATTGAATAAGACCATGCCCCTATTTTTTGTGATAATAAATTGCTTGTAATAAAGCTTTTTTCTCGTTGTGCTTGAATTATAAAATAAGTACCAACTACTGGAAATAACGCTAAGTATCCAGGCCAATAGTTATCTTTTGAAATAAATAAGTAGGAAAAAATAATTAAGAATAAACCTGTTAGTTCCAATGACTTTTTACCAATTTCCTTTAAATTTTTAAAAGGGTATAGGTAAGCAATACCACCAATCATCATTTCCCAGGCTCTTGTTGGTAACAAGTAATAAGATGCGTTTGGCCATTTATAAGTTGCTATTACACAAAGTATGAAACCTATAACTGTTGCTAATAAAATTGTAATTTTAATTTTGTCCAAGCTCATTACCTTTCGAAGCGCAACAAGGACTAGCGGATAAATAATATAAAACTGCCACTCGACAGACAGTGACCAAGTATGAAGCAGCCATTTTTTGTGTGACGCTTCATCGAAATAGCCAGACTCATTCCAATAAATTACATTTGATAGAAAGCCCATACTACTACTTGCATGACTACCTAATGATTTATACTCTATTGGAGTGAGGTAAAACCAACCTAGTATTAATAAAACCAAACAAAGTACAGATAATGCAGGGACAATTCGATTTGCACGCGAAACATAAAACTTTAAAATAGAAAAAGTCTCTTTCTCTATTCCTTTGAATATTATTCCGGTCATTAAAAAACCAGAGATAACGAAAAACACGTCAACTCCAGCAAAACCGCCAGGCATCCAAGCAGCCTTAAAGTGAAACAATACAACTGCAAATACTGCGATTGCCCTGAGTCCATTTATATCTTCTCTAAATTTCAAAATCTAGCCCTGTTTTAAACTAATTAATATGTAATTTTAAAGGATACATAAAGAGGCTCCCCGGTAAATATGGTATCCCTCCCGTTTTTAATAATACTAGAAAGTATAAGTTAAGCAGCCATTTGTGCTGGTTTACATCATTGGCACGATGTGACCTTTCTTGATTATAAACCTCAACTATTTGGTTCCATAGTATTGGGTAGCATTAAGTAACCAGCGCCATTTCAGTATTATTAAAAATAGCAGGAGCGGTATATTACTCAACCTTTCAGCTTCAACAAAGTATTAACTGAGATTCGGGCTATTAAAAAGGTAGGGCTGTGAAGCTCCCATATTTAGCACACCATTTATAAACGTAGCGCCGATATTGACTCTTGAGGAATTATCTTACAGGGGAGAATGCACTGAAATAAAAAGCGTCTCAGCCAGACCTCTTCACTCAGATACTTTCACAATAACTGCTTTAGGTTAGCAATATAATGCATCAAAAAATATAACTAAAAAGATCAACCATCAGCATTTTAACTTACTTATTATAAAAACCTTTGTACCAAGTGATGAACTCAGTAACACCTTCTTTAATACATACTTGCGGTTTATAGCCAGTTGCTGCAAATAAGTCTTGAGTGTCAGCATAGGTTTGGTATACATCACCTGGCTGCATTTCACGGAATTCTTTCTTCGCTTCTATTCTAAGTTCATCTTCAATAGCTTTAACAAAATCCATTAAGCTAATGGGTGAACCATGACCAATGTTATATACAGCGTAAGGTGCAGAACTTGAAGCTGGCGTACCCTGCTCTACTGTCCATTGGTCATTACGTCTTGGTACAACATCAGCAATGCGGACAACGCCCTCTACGATATCGACTACGTGGGTAAAGTCACGCCACATGTCGCCATTGTTATTAATATCAATAGTATCTCCATCTAATATTTTCTTCGTAAAGATAAATGGTGCCATATCTGGACGGCCCCACGAGCCATACACGGTAAAAAAACGTAAACCTGTTGTTGGAATATCGTATAAATGCGAATAGCTGTGTGACATCAACTCATTTGCTTTTTTAGTCGCAGCGTATAAGGAAACTGGGTGGTCAACTGAGTCTGATGTCTCAAATGGTACCTTAGTATTTAAGCCATACACGGAGCTTGATGAAGCATAAATCAGGTGCTTCACTTTAGTTTGGCGACAGCCTTCTAGAATATTTAAGTGGCCTACTAAATTAGAATCGGCATAAGCATCAGGGTTCTCAATTGAATACCTAACACCGGCTTGCGCCGCTAAATGTATTACTTTATCAAACTGCTGTGTTTTGAATAGTTCGCTCATTGCTGGGCGTTCACTTATATCAAGCTTAATAAATGTAAACGCTTCATGGCTTTCGAACTGCGCTAACCGAGCTAGTTTTAAATTTACATCGTAATAATCGTTAAGGTTATCAATACCGACTACTACATGGCCAGCCGCTAACAATTTTTGACATGTTGCCGCGCCAATAAAACCAGCAGCACCCGTTACTAAATATTTCATAATTTCCTAACCTTTAAGCTGATAAAGTTGAAAGTTGAAAGTTGAAAGTTGAAAGTTGAAAGTTGAAA